>JBHADM010000025.1:0-10786 GCA_041855045.1 Bacillota bacterium
ACTTTTCGGGGTCGGTACGTTTTTTCAGGTGGTTTCCTGTTTTATTAATAGGAAACGGTATCGGCCTTCACATAGCCTCGGCGAATTTTTCCGCCGTGTTTTACATCCACATGTAAGTAATCGCCTACAACAGCCACCACTTTTACTTCTGTGCCGGCCGGTATGCTTTTCTTATAAGAGGCATAATTGCTTCCCGGACCATATGAGATTTTAGCATCTACTAAGGTTGTGCCTTTTTTGCTGCTATATTTAGCGGTATTAATTGACTTTCCACTGATGTTTAATCTTTTTAATCCGGTGTATGCGCGATAGTGGGCATCTTTATGTTTAAAGTCCACCAATACCCAATAGGTTCCGTTTACTTCATATTTTTCAATAGCGGATACCTCTGTACTTTTGGGGAATGTGCCGGTGCTGGTATATTTTGTTCCCGGACCCGAACGGGTTGCCATTTTTTTCTTAAGCGTTGTTTTTACAGATGCAATCAGTGCAGAGCCTAATTTTTCCGATGCGATTGGCTGCATGATTTCTGCTTCTACATAGATAAAGCTACACAGCAAAACAGCGCATAGCAGCAGCGCACATAGTTTTTTCATGAAATTTCCTCCTTTATTTACCCACGCAAAAACTTTCAAAAATTTTATCTATCAAATCTTCGCTAACATTTTCACCCGTAATTTCCCCTAAGGAAAACAAAGCTTCTTTTAAATCGATCGCAACCAGATCCAAGGGTTGATTGTTTTTAGCCTGTGCAATTGCAAGCCGAATATTGCGTAAGGAATCTTTCGCCGCAGCCAGATGCCTTGTGTGGGTAAAAATAAGTGTTTTCGGCAAAGTGGATTTGGATCGAATAAACTCTTTCACTTCAGTAATTCCATTTTCAGTGATAGACGAGCTGAACACAACATTAATTTCGCTTGCTATTGATTTTATTTTATCAGAGTTTAAAGTGTTATGCAAGTCGTTTTTACTAATTACTACCGCATTGTTACAGGAATTAATATTTTGGATAAAATTAATATCTTCATCTGTCAAACCCTGTGATCCGTCTACAATGTACAAAATGACATCTGCTTGCTTCACTACTTTTTTGGCACGCTCTACACCGATTGACTCAACCGGATCATCTGTAACGCGCATACCGGCTGTATCTACAAGATTAATCACTATGCCGTTCATTAAAAAACTTCCATATATTAAATCTCTGGTAGTACCCGGAATATCTGTTACTATTGCCCTGTCTTTACAGAGCATGGCATTAAACAGTGTGCTTTTCCCAGCATTTGGATTGCCGCACAGCACAACCTCCAACCCGTCGCGGATGAGTCTTGCACTTTTTTCGTCGATTGCACCTGCAATTGCCTCTTCAATCGCATAAAGTTTAGGCAACAACTCCCCTACCGCTTCGTCCTCTTCGATTTCATCCGGATAATCAATAGCTGCCTCAATGCCTGCCAGCGCGTCCATCAGCTTATTTTTACTATCCTGAATAAACTTACTTTGCATACCTTCCAGCTGTTGGCTTGCAGTACGCAGAGAGCTTTCACCCGTTGCCTGTATCATGGACATAACCGCTTCTGCTTGAGATAAATCTATACGTCCGTTTAAAAAAGCTATTTTGGTAAATTCACCGGGCTCTGCCAAACGCGCACCATGCTCTAACATTACATTTAATGCCTGCATCGCTGCTGCATCCCCTCCATGGGTATGCAGTTCGAATACGTCTTCTCTTGTATAGCTTTTAGGGGCGCGCATCAGCACGCCCATACATTCGTCCAAGCGTACACCATGATGATGTAAATGCCCATAATATAATTTATGGCTTTCAATTTCCGCACCTTGCTTTTGAAAACTCAGACGCATAATTTCTTCTGCGCGGCTTCCACTAACGCGAATAATGGCAATACCACCCTGCCCTGGAGCAGTGGCTATGCCGGCTATAGTATCATTCATTGAGATTTTCCTTCGGATTGATTTCGTAAGCCGGGATATCTGCATCTTTTGCGTTGATAATGACGGAATACTGCAAATACGGTTTCTCAATATGGATCTGCCCCGTTTTATAGTAGGTGCCTTCTTCTCCAAAAAGGTGCTTGATACCATACCATGTATCTCCAAAACCGACAAGCAGTTGATATTTTCCTACCGGAGCATAGAGCATACAAGCCTTATCCTTTTTTCCCATAAAACCAATCTCAATCGCGGTGTTTTCCTCATCCAAAATAATGAATACATAGTTATGATCGTCTGCTTTTCCTCTTTCAAAAACAAGATTTGAATGAGGTTGTTTTGCGCCGCCCTTTAAAGAGCCTCTCGGGGGATTCTTCTGCGGCATCGGTTCGGATGCGCCGAAAGCCTTAATATTGATATCCCGCAAGGAAATGCTTTCAGCATATGCAAAGCTCATTAATAGAATTGCCACAAAGAAAACTGCCATCAGTTTTTTCATAAAACGCTCCTAACACAAGTCCAATAAAAATTTTTCCAGGCGATTCATATGGTTAATAAAGCGAAAATGCGTATCATAATACTTCTTTGCATTATGGGATAAAGCTGCTCTTTCGTCGGCATTCATTTGCAGAAAGTCCTGTACCGATTTTGCCAAGCCTTCGGCATTTTCCGCCTCACAAATAATACCCGCCTGTGCTTCTTCGACAATGTTTTTGGTCTCCCCGTTGATTGCACCGATGATCGGTTTGGCGAAAGCCATATAGCTCTGTATCTTGCCGGGCAATGTCTGATTAACCAAACTATCGTCCCGCATAGTGACAAGCATAGCGTCGGCCTGGCGATAGTACAAGGGCATATCCTCTGTCGGTTTTCTTCCTAAAAACTCTACATTTGTAAGCTGTCGCTCTGCTTGCAAGGCCTTGCAAGCATCCAATGCAGAGCCATCTCCCAATATCCACCACCGAACTGGTTCATTACGGAGCAAATCAGCCGCCTTGAGTATGGTATCCACACTTTGCATCTGTCCGATATTACCGGCAAAAAGGAGAGTGAGTTTCTCCGATTCCGGCATAGGCTGCGGCTCCTGCTCAAAGAACGTTTCAGCAAATTGAGGCAGATAATCTGCTTCATTCAGCGCAATTTGATGTACATCCCGCATATATCGACGAAAGGAGCGGGAAGTATAACTAATGCTGTCACATTGACTGTATACATATTTGCTGATTTTTCCCATCACTCTATATAATATAGAGTTTTCCTTTACATTCATTGCAGACAGGCAAGCCGGCCAAATATCCATTAGATACATATGCAGCTTCTTTTTGCTACGTTTTTTTAATACAATACCCGCCAAAGACATTAGTATGGGAGAGGTAGAATATGCAAACACCACATCAAAATCCAATGGTGCGAATAGTGCTCTCCATATGGAAGAGAGGGTATAGCTTACATAATTCACCGCCAAACCTAACTTGCCCGGTTTACGCCCTATTTCAAAGCTACGAACTATCTTTACTCCGTTATGTGTCTCACGACGGTTTTTAAAAAAACGATATTTTTTCGGAATATGTCCATGTGGGTAATTAGGCAAACCGGTATATACCGTAACGTCATGCCCGCGCCGTACCAGTTCTTCACAAATAGGTGTCAGACGAAACTGTTCCGGATAATAGTGTTGAAATACAACGGCTATTTTCATTTTATTCCAGGCTCTTTGCTGCCTGTCGCACAGCGGAATATATGGATTCTTTATCAATACCTGTAAATACACCATTGTGATATAGCACATTGCCGTCAACCATGGTCATACAAACATCACTGCCTTGCAGGGCATAGATTAGGTCGTCCTCCAAACTGTTTGAAGGTTGCGCTGTAGGGGTATTCAAATCAACCAACACGATATCTGCCAAATATCCTTTTTTCAGCAAGCCCAGATTCTTATAACCAAGCGCTTTCGCGCCTGCAAGTGTGGCAGAATACAAGGTCTGCGCCGGGCTGACTGCCGTGGGATCCAAGCTTACACCCTTTTGCAAAAGCGGCATAGCGCGCATCTCTTCCCACAGATTCAAATTATTGTTGCTGGCCATGCCATCGGTACCTATGCCCACATTGATTCCTTTTTCCAGAAATTTGATAATCGGCGCAATACCGCTGGCCAATTTTAAATTACTGATGGGATTGTGGGCAATATGAAAGGGATATTTGCTGACAAGCTCTATATCCTCATCTGTAAGCCATACACAGTGTGCTGCAATCACCGGATGCTCCAGAATGCCATAGCGATGCAGCACCTGCGGAGGGGTTGCACCAAACTTATCCCGCACAGTTTGCACTTCAGTTTTGGTTTCACTGATATGCACATGCACAGGAAGATGATATTTTTCCGCATCCCTATTGGTTGCTTTCAGTAGTGTATCGGTGGTTAGATAGGTGGAGTGCGGAGCAATAGCTGTTCTGATACGCCCATTTTCTTTATCCTTCCAACGTAATGCAAAGTCTATGCCTTTATCATAGTCCGATGTATCTTCTTCTCGGAAAGAAACAGCTCCGTGCCCCAAGGTAGCACGCATTTTTACTTCGGCAACAGCCTTGGCCTGCGCATCCATATACATATACATGTCGCAGAAGTTGGTTGTACCATAACGCAGCATTTCCATAATACCCAGCATACTTCCGAGATATACCGCTTCATCACTCAGCTTACGCTCTCTTGGAAATACGGCTTGCTGCAGCCAATCTTCCAGCTTGAGGTTGCCGCCTACACTGCGCAGCAATGTCATGGGATTATGGGTATGTAGGTTGACCATACCGGGCATAGCCAACGCACCATGTCCTTCTATTAATTTGTCATAAGCTAATGCCGGCGCAGCATCTGCCGCTCCTGCATAGGTGATGGTGTTTTGATCCACATGTATTTCAGCATTTGGAATAAATGTGATCTTGTCGTTTTCGGCACCAACGCAGATGATAATATTCTGAATAAGGGTTTTCATAACTCTCCTTTTTAAGGCATCAAAGCAAGGTTTTCTTGTAACAGATTCAATGATTCGCTAAGTCTGGATAAAATGTCGCCTATGGTCTGCCCTGTTTGCAATTGACTCATAAACGAATCGATAATGGACTGTGTTGTATCGAGCTGCTGTTGCGGAAAAATACGCCCGCTTTGCCCCATTGCCAATATGTTTAACGAATTCATTACCGATAATGCATGCACATGCTGTCGCACACGACTCAATATATTGGATGTACCGGAAGTAGCGGAGCGGCTGATTTCCTCCGTTGCGGTAATAGCCTGTCTCATTTCGTTGGTAACAATGGCGCGTACATTATTATTAAAGCTTTCCAAATTAAAATTGGTGCCGCCGGTAAAACGCGTAACAATAGAAACTATCAGAGCGATCAAAAGAATTGCAATGATAATCTGATAAATCAATGATTTTCTATCCCGAGGGTTAATAATCGTACTCGACTGTCCTCTATAAATATACTTCATCGTTCTCCTGTCGTAAAGTACCCGCTGCCAAAATGCAGTCGGATATATAGTTGTAATAAAAATAAACGGAGTAAAGGAAGCGCGCTCCTTTACTCCAATAGATTCTAGATTATTCCTCTTCTACTTCGGAAACTTCTACTTCAGCACTTGGCATAGCTAAGTCATCCAAATCAGTATCCAAGGCTTCGTCTGCCAAAACTTCACGAATGCTTAAGCTAATTCTGCGGTCTTCCGGATTGACGCTCAAAACTTTTACGCGTACATCTTGTCCAACATGTACAGCATCCTCCACCTTATTAATGCGGTTTAAAGCGCATTGAGAAATATGTACCAGACCATCCAAACCATCTGCTAACTCTACGAAAGCACCAAAAGCTGTAATCCTGACTACCTTACCCTCAACAACAGAGCCAACCGGGAACTTTTCTTCAATGTTTTCCCAAGGATGCTCGGAAGTTTGCTTGAGACCAAGCTGAATGCGCTGGTTTTCCTCATCCAAAGACAAAATTTTTACCAACACTTTTTGATCCGGTTTTACAACATCGCCAGGATGTTTTACTCTGCCCCAAGACAGATCCGTTACATGGATAAGACCATCGATTCCATCCAAATCTACAAATGCGCCAAAGTTTGTCAAACGGCGTACGACGCCTTCCACAACTTTGCCCACTTCAAGCTTGTTCCAGGCTTCTTCTTTTTTGCTCTTTTCTTCTTCCAGCAATACTGATTTACGGCTGGCAACAATGCGCTTTTTCTGTTGATCCAACTCAATAATATGGAGTCGCAAAGTTTGACCCTTAAACTGTTCCAAATTATCAATGAAGCGCAACGCGATCTGAGATGCCGGAATGAATGCGCGAACACCGTTAATGCGTGCTATTACACCGCCCTTAACAACATCTTTTGCAACCGCTTCCACAACTTCGTGGTTTTCGTATTTCGCAACAAGTTCGTCCCATACTTTACGGTTGATAATGTTGCGTTGAGATAGAGACACATAGCCATCGCTATCTTTGGATTTCAGCACTTCTGCTTCGATTTCGTCGCCAAGTTTAACATCCTGATCTGCCAAGTCCTCGCGTGCGATACGGCCCTCTGTCTTGTAGCCGATGTCAACACAAACGTCTGCTTCGGTAATCTGCACTACGGTGCCTTTAATTACCTGACCCGGGTGAATTCTAACCATTGTGGCTTCTACTTGAGCCATGAAATCTGCATTGGCATTTTCCACTGCATTTTCAACTGAAGTAACTTCTTCTGGGGTAACTTGTTCCATCTTTTCGATGTCTGTCATGCGTGTAACAACCTCCTTGAGAGACCACTCCGGTGTAGACGCCCCTGCCGTGATCCCTATTATGTCCGATTTAATATCTGCAAAGCCCGAAGATATCTCCTCCGCGCGCTCTACCAAAATGGTTCTGCTACATAACTCCTTACAGGTTCTATATAGCTTTTGTGTGTTGGCGCTGTTTTTTCCTCCAACAACAATCATTGCATCCGCCTGTTTAGCAAGCTCTACTGCTGCGGACTGCCGCTGAATGGTCGCCGTGCATATGGTATCCATAATGCTAAGGTTGCTGACCTTTTGCTTCAGAACTTCGCATACGCTTTGCCATAAATCCTTACGGAATGTGGTTTGCGCCACTGCCAGCGCCGTATCTATATGGGGAAGCGCACTTGCTTCCTCAATAGTGTTGACGATGTAAGTTTGCCCTTTGCACCATCCTATTGTACCAATAATCTCAGGATGAGCCGGATCTCCTACCAAAATGACAGGTAATCCATTCTCACTGTAATCCGCCACCTTTTGATGCAGTCTGCTGACAAACGGGCATGTTAAGTCATAGATGACTTTATTCTGTGATTTGAGTTCATCAATCACTTGCGGTGATACACCGTGGCTGCGAATGATGACTTCTTTGGAAACAATGTTGGATAAGTTATTTGCAACAACACCTGCCTGCGCTAACGCATCAATGACAGACTGATTGTGAACGAGTTCCCCCAAGGTGTTAATTCCTTTGTGCTTTTCGGCAAGTTTTAACGCCTGATTGACCGCTCTGCTGACGCCGCTGCAAAATCCAGCATGTTTCGCCATAATAATTGGCATAATACCTCTTTATTTTAGTACATAAAGCACTAATATTCAAGTTTATTTATTCAAAAATATTACCCATAATACAAATTTGTAATATCGTACAAAATTATATAATATTTAGTGCATTTTGACAATATTACGATATGATTCTTTCAAACGTTCCATGAATATCTCATTAGCATTTCCATCAGAAGTGTTTTCCAACAAATCCATATACTCAATTGGATCCATAAAATACACATTGACTTTTTGAAACGGCTTAAAGGCTCTGTCGATATAGGCGGGTATCACCGGCACCTTGCTCATAAAGGCAATCAGGCTTACGCCACTTTCGGGATTCTGCATATCTCCCCCACGATATCTTGTACCTTCCGGGAAAATTCCCAATACCTCATTTTGTTTTAAGGTCTTTAAGGCTTTTTTTATCGCACCGATATCCGCTTCTTTGCGCGCAATGGGAATCATATATACGGCGTCAAAAATCCTGGCCATGAGTTTGCTTTTATCCACCAATTCCTTTTTACCCAAGAAATGAACCGGAAATTTTTTAAAAGGTACCGCAATGGACAGCGGATCATACCAGCTGAGATGGTTGGCAATCAAAATAAAAGGCGGCTCTAATCCTTTGATTTTCTCCAATCCGTGATACTTAATCGGAAACAAAAAGAGCTGTAAGAAAGCAGCCAGCCCTCTGGCAAAGCTATATAAGGGTTTGGTTTTTTTAGCCTTCGAGTGATTATTTTTGCTTTCCATCAAAATTCCTCACAATATTTAATATTTGCTCCACCGTTTGTTCAAAATCCATGTCGGAGCTGTCTACCAGTATACCATCCTCCGCCATCACGAGCGGGTTGATTTCCCTTGTGGTATCCTGCAAATCGCGTTTTTTCAAATCTTCCAAGATTTCACTATAACTTTGCCCACCTGCGTTTTGCTTAAAGCGGCGCATAGCGCGCACTTCCGGACTGGCCGTCAGAAAAATCTTCACATCTGCCCGGGGCAATACATTGGTACCGGTGTCTCTGCCGTCAAGCAGGATATCATGGCTTCTTGCAATATTTCGCTGCTCCGCAACCAACTTCTGACGAACCTCAGGTAATTTAGAGAGCGTGGAAGCCAGCATACTCATCTCCGGCGTGCGAATATAGTCGTTTACAACCCTGCCGTTTACCATGGTTTTCTGCTCTCCGTCCACAAAATCCACGCTAATATTGGTATCCTTAATTGCCTGCGCAACCTGCTCGGGATTGTTTTCATCCACTGCCATGGTTTTACACGCATAAGCAAAGGCACGGTACATAGCTCCCGTATCCAGATGCAAAATCCCCAAGCGATCGGCAACCGCATTTGCAACGCTTGATTTGCCCGCTCCTACGGGACCGTCTATTGTGATGTTAAGCGGCATTCTTTGCTCCATAATCTCCTGAATCATTTGTTTAATTTCTCGAAAGGAGGGGCTGTTAACTTTATATTTTTTACCGTAATACACACCTTTTTCATTCCAATACTGTATCCCCTGCATACCCAAATGTGTAACAGGATAGAAATCTTTATCCAGATTATCCCCAATGTACAGCATATTTTCGAAAGGGATATTCATTTGCTTCTGTATATAACGGAAACTGACATCGCAAGGCTTACGGCAATGCGGGCCGCCTAAGGCATCGGAAAACACGATATCATCAAAATAATGATGCAGCTTCAGACCCATCAGTTTATTATTTTGCGCCAATGCCGTACCGTCACTGATGACGCCCAAGCGCAGCCCCTTTTCTTTTAGCCACAAAAGCAGCTCTTCTACATAATCAAAAGGTTGAATATTGGGAATATGCGCTCGATGTATGGATAATAAACTTTGATGCAGGGACTTGTTATATGCGCCAATCCGGTGCAAATAGAGGTCAATAGCATCGCCGGCATTGGTTTGGAAGCACGCAACAAAATCCTCCAGCACAGCGGGAATATTTAGACTGTGCAAGTACTCTGTCAACAAGCGAAAACCGCTCCGTATATAATCCATTTCCAAATAAAGCGTATCATCCACATCAAAAATAACCGCTTTCAGTTTACTTTTGGTATTTTGAAGCTCTGCCAAAATGCTGCCATCCTCCAGAATATTTTTTTAATATTTTACACATTTATTGCAAAATACAGCGTATATAATATCATTTTATTATTATACATAGAAAGCTATATTCTGACAATGCTTTTAAGCCTATCGCAATTGTGTTATAATAATACGGAAAAAAACAGACGAGGTACAGATATGAGTAATTTACCAATATTCACCATTAAACTTGCCAACGGAAAAAGCATGAAGGGAGAATTGTATCCTGCCATTGCGCCGGAAGCCGTCGGAAACTTTATCGCCTTGGCAAATGCCGGATACTATGACGGGCTAACATTCCACAGAGTGATTCCCGGATTTATGATACAGGGCGGCTGCCCGGAAGGCACAGGCACTGGCGGACCGGGTTATCGTATTAAAGGCGAATTTAGCCAAAACGGCGTGGAAAATAATTTGAAGCACACAGAAGGCGTTTTATCCATGGCGCGTAGCATGATGCCCAACAGTGCCGGTTCTCAATTTTTTATTATGACCAGCACTTCCCCACACCTGGATGGAGCATATGCAGGATTCGGCAAGATTACAAAAGGCTTAGAGAACGCCTATGAAATCGTGAATGTGGAGCGCAACCACAGTGACAAGCCGCTGGTACCACAGGTAATAGAAAGCATACGTGTAGAAACATTCGGGCAGGAATATCCTTTCAGCAAACTATAAGCAAATGCACAGCCTGCACCGTCTATTCTGTGCAGGCTGTGTTCTTTTTGCAGTGATATTGCAGCGTTTAAAAATGCGATTCGTTTTTTAGAAAAGTGCTTGACAGTATTTTTATTCTATACTATAATACTTCTTGTCTTACAAAGGCAAGGAGAGATGGCCGAGCGGTTGAAGGCGCTAGTCTTGAAAACTAGTGATACTGAGAGGTACCGGGGGTTCGAATCCCTCTCTCTCCGCCATCATATCATATTATTGCTTTGGAGAAGTACCCAAGAGGCCGAAGGGGCTCCCCTGCTAAGGGAGTAGGGCGTGTTGAGCGTCGCGAGGGTTCAAATCCCTCCTTCTCCGCCATAAGAAACGGCGTGACTATACGGTCACGCCGTTTTTCTGTATCCAGATTTAGGAGCCAGCAGTCTCACGGCTCCTCCTCGGAAACAGATAAGAAGACCATGCCATTACA
>JBHADM010000026.1:0-9751 GCA_041855045.1 Bacillota bacterium
GGTTGCACACGCCTATGCATCCGGTTTGGGATACGGTGACGTTGCTTAGGTTACGACGCTCTACTTCTTTTACAAACTCCAGCATAACAGGTCTTGCGCCGGCGGCGATACCGCAGGTTGCCATGCCTACTACCACACGTATCTCATTGCCTTCGTTGGTTCTTAATTGTATTTTTTGCAAGGTTTTTTCGCGGATTGCTTGCAGTTCTTCCAATGTTTTTTTCATTTTACTGTCCTCCAAATAATGGTTTTAGTTCAGTATGCAGGCTATCTTCCATCCAGCTGATGACGCTGGGCTCGGAAAGCGGCACTTCGCCTAACACTTCTCTGATTTCTCTGGTGTCAAATGCAGCGCTGTCGTTTTCATTGCGTACCCGAAATACAAAGTCGGGATGCAGTGGATTGCTGATGAGCAGCGTCAGATAGCTTCCGACAATGTCCCCCAGCGGCAGGCAGTCAATGTTTTCTGTGTCAAAACAGGCAGTGATTTCTGTGCCCTTGCCGACTTCGCTCCGAATCTCGACAAAGCCGCCGGAGGCTTCCGCATTCTGTGTCCACAGCGAGATGCCCAAGCCTACTTTTCGGGTGGTGCGGCTCGTTACAAAGGGGGATTTTACATTCTCCAGCATTTCCTTCGGCATGCCGCAGCCATCGTCGCGTATCGTGACAAACAGCTTGCCGTCTGCTCGGTAGTCAAAGTTTATTTCGACCAGACTTGCCTCTGCTTTGATGCAGTTTTGTGCCAAATCCAGTATGTGCAATGAAATGTCACGCATAATTAGCTGTGTTTTGCCTCAAATTCTTTGATAACCTTTGGTACATCTTCTGCCTTCAGACGGCCGAATACGTCGTGGCCGATGGTGATAACCGGAGCCAGGCCGCATGCGCCTAAGCAGCGGGTTGCAAGCAATGTATATTTTCCATCCGGGGTAGTTTGACCGACGGGGACGTTAAGCTCCTTTGAAAAGCGATTCAATACCGCTTCCGATCCCTTTACATAGCAGGCGGTGCCCATACATACGGACACGGTATGCAGACCTCTTGGCTTAAGTGTAAATTGGGCATAAAAGGTAACTACACCGTAAACTTCGGATAATGTAACGTTCAGTTCTTTTGCAATAATCTTCTGTACATCCTCTGGCACACAGCCGAATATCTGCTGTGCTTCCTGTAGCACGGGCATCACGGGGCCAGGGGTTTGCCTATTTTTTTCGATTACCTGCATCAGTGCATCGTATTGTTCTTGTTTGAATGCCATAAGCTAACCTCCATAAAATTGCCCAATACAAGATCAGGCGATTGATAAGAATATTATAACACAATTTGTAGTTGATTTAACAAAGTTAAGGCTTTCTAATCCAAAAAATGTTAAAAAAATGAAAATAAATTTCATAATATGGCTGTATAAGCAGGTTTAACGTTTCAAAAAAGCGGAACTGCAGCGTTTCTCATTTTAGGCTTTGCCAAAATATCCTACTGTTTTTATAGGAATTAACGGCATCCAAAAACCCGCCGGTGAAAACCGGCGAGATAGTAAGAATCTTTCATCTCTTATTTTGTAAAGAGAAGCTGTATAGGTGTCTATGATGACTCTGCGCGCACTATTCCTGTGCCGCCCCATTGCCTTTATTTGCTGGTTTCTGTGTGAGTTTGCGCAGATCCTGCCTGGCCCATATGACATACAATATCGATGCAACGAGCAAAAATGCGCCGACCACTGCGCCAATCAGCGGAATAACGCTCGAAATCACCGTGCTTTCTACTGAGTTGTTTCCCAGTATACGGTACTCTCCGTTCGGTGCTTTGTATATGTCTATTTCTATGATATCGCCCGGATTGACATTTTTTTTCAGACGATGGAATTCTCTTGCAGGGACTTCGTTCAGATGATCGAGTTTACCGCTGTACTCTTTGCCCTCTGCGGTGTATTTCACAGTGGCATTGTAGTAATTGTATTCGGTGTCAAATTCTCTTTTTACGGATTTCAGCTCTGCATAAGTGACTTCAGCCGGTACGCTGAGTGCATTTTCCGTGTTTTTAAAGTCATTGTATTCCGTGATATTTTGGAAAATGCCAATACAGCCAAGCACCAGCAAAATAAGTCCCAATATGCCGGGGTAGAGGGCATTGCGCATGCTTTTTTTTAATTTTTCCGCCTGTCTTTGCCGGCGTTCCGCTCTCTTGCTCATAGGGGATCCTCCTTATGCATATTGTTCAAATGTAGTGCGAAGAAAAGGAATATGCGAGTGTCTATCGTATAAAATTACCTCTAACTATTCTTATTTTATAATACTATGGAATGATTGACAAGATTTTTTGCGCAGATTTTCGGAATCATAAAAAAAGGCTCTATACTATCAGCCGGGGATGCCTCCAACGGATCGTATACAGCCTGCAAAAATCCCGAAAGTATATACTTTCGGGATAGCGTTATTCTTTATTCTTCACTGTCAGCTTTATTTCCAAAGCGCGGTAGGCGTCGGCTTCCGTTACCAGCACATGATAGTTTCTTCCGTGGAATCCGTCGCCGGCTTGGGGGATTGCATTGAGCTTTTCGTTGATCCATCCGCTGACGGTAATGGCATCCGTATCCTCTTTGATATTAAAGTAGGGGAATATCTTTTCTACTTCTGCGGAGGTGGATACCAAATAGGTGTGTTCGTCCAGCTTCTGTATCATCTCGGGTATTTCGTCCGTCTCGTCAAAGATTTCGCCGACCAGCTCTTCCAATATATCTTCCATGGTAATCAATCCCATGGTGCCGCCGTATTCGTCGGCAACGATTGCGATGTGACGCTTGTTTTTTTGCAGGGTCTGCAGTACATCATGTATGTTCTTACCGGCCGAGATAAACAGTGCAGGCTGTATACATTCGCTGATATTTGTGCCGCCTCTCTGTTTAAGGGACATCAGGTCTTTATAGTGTATGATGCCGATGATATCATCCAAGTTTTCTTCATAGACCGGGAGTCTTGAAAACTCGCTCTCCATAAAGGCTTCGATTATATCGTCAAGGCTGTCGTCCTTATGTACGGCAACAATCTGTGTGCGGGGTACCAGAATATCGCCAACCTTGACATCCGAAAATTCGATAGCGTTACGTATCAACGTGCTTTCCATTGTATCTATGCCGCCCTGGTCGGTCGCTTCGTCCAGTATAGTCAACAGCTCGTCATCCGAAATGGTGCGATCGTTGACATCGCTCTTAAACAGTTTGCCGATCAATAAACGCCAATAGCCAAACAGTTTGTTCAGCGGGGTTAATATTTTGTTCAGCAAGCGAACGGTGGGTGTTACAAAGAGCGCAAACTTCTCCGCGTGTTCTTTGGCAAGACTTTTGGGCGTTACTTCGCCGAAGATCAATACCACTACCGTAATCACAGCGGTACTGATACTGGTACCGATATCGCCCATCAAGTGGATGAAGAATACCGTCGCCACCGATGCAAGCCCAATGTTTACAATATTATTGCCAATCAGTACGCTGGATAGTATGGTGTCATAGTTTTCCAGTAAAGCAAGCGTGGCGCTGGCGCGTTTGTTACCCTGGTTCTCCAGTACTTTTAAACGCGTGCGGTTAAGCGAGGAAAACGCAGTTTCCGTTGCTGAGAAAAAAGCGGACAGTAATAACAGTACCGCCATGATAAGCAGGCTTGAAGCGCCTGTGTCATCTCCCAATGTGTGGCTCCTATTTCAATTTATCGTATGCGTTTGTCAGTTGTTCCTGCTGCTGGTCTATCATTTCACTCAATCTGCCAAGATAGGCTTCAAAACTGCGTTTGAGCGTATCTACCTCGGCAAGAAGCTCGTCGCGCTTATGGCTCAGGCTGGAAATCTGCTTGTCTGATTCCTCCTGGGCAAGCCTTTTAATCTCTTCGGCGCGGGTGTTGGCATCGCTGATGGTTTTGTCATATACTTTTTGTGCATTCAGCAAGAGATTGGTTGCCTGCTCAGAGCTGATTTGTATCTCGCTCTTCGGTGCGATTTCCAATTTGGCTTTGGCTTCGGCAGTCTCCCTTTGGGCTTGTTTCACCAGGCCCTGCAGGCGCGCTATTTCGGCATCTTTTTTGGCGATTTCCGCAGGATCCACCTGTGGTTCCAAAGAAAATGCAGGCATGGCAGGCGCAACGGGTGCGCTGACTTTGCGTTTCTCCTCTGCTTCCATGTAGTCGCAGATATCGTTTAAAAAGGCATCTACTTCTTCACGGTTATAGCCGTCTTGCTCGCTGTTGAACTGTTGATTTACGATCATTTCAACGGTGATTTTACGGATGGGTCTATTGTCCATATGGGTCTCCTATCGTTTGTTTTTCGTTTTTAGAAACTGTTCTATCATCATCGGGATACGCCCCTTTTTTGTGGGCGCGCCGATATCTTGTATCAGCAAACGGCCAAAGCCGCGCACAGAGAGTACATCTGCCGGGGCAATCCGTTTATCCGGTTTTTCGCAAAGACTGTGATTCACATACACCTTGCGTTGTTGCAGCAGGAGTGCGGCATCCCCTCTCGAAAGGTGCAGTGCGGCGGATAGTACGGCGTCCAGCCTGGGCGAAGCCAAGGTTACTCGCTTTACATCGCCTTGCTTTTGCTGCAATGCGGGGAGTGTATCCAAAACCTTGCATGTCACATGTTGTTTACCAACGCTCAGCAGGTTGTCAGCAATATGAAAAGCCATATTGTCCATACAGAAAAGGTAGGCTTGCTTGTCGTCCAAAACAATATCGCCCAGCAGCTCTCTGCTAAGCCCTAAGGCGAGCGTGCTGCCCAAAACCTGCCTATGTTCCATTGCGGTTTTGGCCTCTATGGAGATGCAGGAGATAGGGTAGGAGGGATAATCCCCTTTCTCATAGAAGCAGATAACTTGCCGTTCCGCATCTTCGTAGCCGCCGAAATAGTCTGTAAGCAGACCGTATTCCTGTGCGATGCCGCGCAGGTAGCCCAAGGCCTCGGGTGCCATAAACAGGGTAGTCGCCATGCCTGTTTTGTTGGCGCGCTGCGCTGCGGCGTGCAGTTTTTCCTTATACTCTGTCATTTTCCAAAGGCCAGTCTGATCACAAAGCGCAGCGCGCTGAGCAGTATCAATCCGCCAAGAAAGCTCAGGTCGAATCCGATATTGCTTAAATCCGGAAACTGTTCATACATAAAGTGATGCACCGCCGCAAGAAACGGCTCGTAGAAGGGGCTAAGTATGCTGCGCAGCTCCAGATTTGGCATAAAGTTTTTAATTACCGTATATGCGAGCAAACCAATGGAGTATATACGCAGCGCAAGGTTAATCAGGGATGCCATAGCTTGCCTCCTGTCCTTGTATCGGTCTAAGCGGCACTAAAATATAATTCTCAAAAGCCATTGCGTCAGATTGATGAGTAAAAAAACCGCCAGAGGTGAAAAATCAAAGGGCAGCTTGTACAAATCCGGAAAATTTTTGTATAAAAACTTTGCTACCGGACGCAGCACCGGCTCACATATACCGCTTAGGAAGCGTGTAGCTTGGTGGGTAGGCATAAGCATTTTTAAAAATAAATAGATGAGCAGCGCATAGGAATATAAGCGCAGCGCGGTCAATAAGATTCGTAGCATGAAACGGCCTCCTATCTGTAGTAGCTGTAATTTCCTGCTTGGTTATAATTTCTGCGGTCGTACTCCTGGTAACGCGTAGCAGTGCGCATAGGCATGGTATAAGGCATGTTGTCACGGCTCAGTTTTTCGACAATACCGCGTGTTACTTCATTCATGCCGATACTCACTTGGCTGGGCGCCAATAGGAATATGCCTCTGCCGCATTTGAATAAATTGTATCGCAATGCCAGTTTTGCGCCGAGCAAAATATTGTAGGAAATGCGGTATTCGTCCTCGGGTAGCTCTTCCATATTAACAATGGAGATAAAGGGCGTGTTTAGCCTGCGTATCATATCGGGACAGTCGCTCGCGCTTTGGGTGATAATAATCTCGGTGGTGGGATAAATCATTTCCGGCGCACTTGTCTCTGCCTTTGTATACTCCTGTTGCAGCGGCTGCGCAGCAGGCGCATCCTGCGGATAGGCATAGCCCTGTGGTGTTTGTATATAGGCTGGCGCAGTATGTTCTGGTGTATAGCTTGGCGCAGCGCCTGTATTGGCTGTGTAGGGCGGGGCATAACCCTCGTGCATAGATCCGGGGACAGTCTGCTGTTTTCCGCTTATTTTTTCATATATTTTTTGCACGGAGCCGGCAATCTTCCTGGGCATGGATTTTACTTTTGTCAAAATTCCCTTGAATCCGCCTTCTTCGGTATCTTGCGTTGGATAAGCAGGGTTTGCATAGGCTGCATAAGCTGCTTGCCCTTGTTCCGGCATATAGCTCTGCGCCGCATAAGCCTGTGTATAATCATAGGCTGCTGTGGGCTGGGGTGCAGCCTGATATGCAGTTTGCGCAGCGCCGGCTTGCGCATAGCCGCCCGCAGAGGCAGCAAAGGCTTGCTGTTGGTTCACAAAGTCCTGCCCCTGTTGAAAACGCTGGGTAAAATCTTTTCCGTAAGCCTGCGTTTGCGCATAGAACCCTTGTTCATATCCAGGGTAGCCCTGTGAAGCGGTCTGGGCATACTGCTCCTGACCGTAGGCATACTGATTTTGATTTTGGTAAGCGTAATAGTTCTGTTCCACTCGTATTCTCCTATTCGCCAAATAGCGCAGAGCCCACTCTTATCATGTTAGCGCCCTCCGCTAAAGCGATTTTATAGTCGTGGGACATGCCCATCGACAAGATGTCCATCTCAACGCCCGGCGGCGCGGTTTCTCGGATGGAATCAAATAATTGTTTCATTATTTTAAAATATCCGGCAAGCGCAAGCTCGTCGTCTATGAAAGGCATAATTGCCATCAAGCCTTTCACGCGCAAAGCCGGGTAGTGCTTTACCTGCGCAACAAAATCCATCAGGGCGTCGATATCGAAGCCTGCCTTCTGTTGTTCGTTCGCCACATTTACTTGCAGCAAAACATCCTTAACAAGGCCTTTTTGTTCGGCATGCCTATGCAATTCCCTCGCCAAATCAACCCGATCCAGCGAATGAATAAGAGAAACACATTCTATTATATAACGAATCTTGTTGCTTTGCAATCGTCCAATAAAGTGAATTTTAAAATTTTTATCCAGATAAGGCAGTTTTTCGGTAATAACCTGTGCGCGGTTCTCTCCTATATCCCATTGTCCGTGCTCCTTTAATCGGTTAATTGTTTCCGCTCCGACGGTTTTGGTTACGGCAACCAGCGTTGCCGGGTGTTTCGGATCCCGGGAATATTGGGCTATGTCTGTACGTAGGGCGGCAATGCGTGCGCCTAAAATAGAATCGTTCATAATGGTACCTTTAAAATAGTAATACGCTTTGGCCTTCATATAGCGTGTTGTTGTGCTGCGGCTTGATAAAAGCAACACCTTTTTGTACTTGGATGATTTCGCAGGGTACGAATATTTTTTTAGAATCTATCAGCACCACTACGCCTTGTGTGCCATCCTGTTTGTAGATGGCGCGTTCCGGCACGGACAAGGCATCAGCGAATTGTCCGATATTGGCCTTGCTGGAGCGTGTATACAGCACCTGTTCAATAGGGGAGTTGACGAGCAGGCGCAGCAGTAATGTGGAGCCGCTGCGGGCAAAGGAATAGATGGTGGCATCTACCGTGACATCACTGAACTGCTGCAGGGTCAGCTTGAGTACGCTGCCTTGCACCGGATTCCATGTAGTGTTGTGTATGAGCATCATTGCCACCCAGTTGTTGCTGCGTACCATGCGGTAAATATCCGTGCGGCCTCTGCGGCTGACGCTCGATTCCGGACGCTGTCCGTTGATAAGTTGCTGTACATAGGCAGGGGAGTAATTGTCTATCGCAGTAGGATCCAGTCCGAATTCATAACCGTCGGTATAAAAGGACACAATGCCGTCTACATTGGCATTATTTTGCTTTTTCCAGCTCTCTATACGCTTCAGCTGCGTGGTTTCGTCATCGTAAAGACGGCTTAGACGCTGATCTTCCGCGTATTTTTCGCGAAAATATTGTTGGCGTTCGTCGATGGCGTCAGCCAGGCTTTTCTCCAGATTTATCAAATTACCCTGTTCACCCTGCACAATATTGCGTACCTCGATTGCGCGGGCATTGACATCTTCGACCAATCTGTCCATTTTTTGATCGAAAGTGCTTTCCGTATTGAGCAGCTCAATTTGATAGGATTTGATTTGGTTGCGGTAGTTCAGCAGCGTGCGGCGCTCTTTGTCGCTGTATCCGGAAGAAAAGATGTGTGATACTATCTCTGTACGGTTGATATGGCTGCCTTCGGCGGCTTCATACTGAATATCCGTTACCCCTTCGTCGTCGTACACAACTTCATCGCGAATAATCAGTACCTGGCCGTCATAGCTTTGCCCGTAGGTCGCTTTTTGCACGGTGGCATACTGATCGCCCTGCGGTACAAAGGAAGTATAAATGTAATATACCAAAAAACCGACAGCAGCTATCGCAAGCACAAAGGATAAGAGTTTGATTAAGGGATGTGTGGCTTTTTTATAGTAGCGCGCATTGTATTGCGGTATGCCGGTAATCTGCGGCTCCTGTACAGGCGGCATGGGCGGCGGCGCAAACGGATTTGGGGTAAAAGTCTGCCCCTGTTGAGGGAAGACGTTGCCGGTCGGAAATCCCTGAGAAGCGCCAGAGGGATTGCCTTGCCCGGGTTGTGGGAATCCTTGGGGAGGAATCGCAGCGCCCGGCATAAAGGCGCTTGACCGGGCATATTTTGCCCCTGATTAGGCATTTGCCCCATAGGAGGTATTTGATTTGGCATGGCAAAAGGAGGCTGCATCGTATTTTGCTGTGGTTGTTTTTGCTTTTTTTTCCATGCAAACATAAAGCTTCCTCCTATTGTATTTCATGCGCAAAGCCTTTTAAACGAGTCAAAATGCGCTTTTCCAGACGAGAAACCTGCATCTGTGAAACCTGCAGCAGCTTGGCGGTCTCTCTCTGGCTTAAATTATCTATAAAACGATATTGTAATAAACTGTACTCCTGCGGGCTTGTATGGCTTTGTAGCCATTCCATAAAGCCCTCATTTTCCAAACGGCTGTACCCCTCTTCGTCATAGCCGATAAAGGTGGCAAGCGTCTCGTTATTGTCCTCGTCTATGCTGCTGTCGAGGCTCATGATATTGGCGGAGTTTTGCGCCAGCAACGCGTTGATGATTTCGCTTTTATCCACCTTCAACAGCGTGGAGAGGTCGTCAATATCCGGCTCGCGAAAATGCGTCTGCATAAACTCGTCTTTCACTTTGTTGATGTTGTAAAGCAGATTTTTTGCACTGCGGCTGGCTTTGATAAGGTTGTTTTTGTCGCGTATATAGTTGCGCAAGTCGCCCACGATGGTCGGTGTCGCATAGGTCACAAACTGAAAGCCTTTCTCAGGCTCAAATCGCTGTATCGCTTTCATCAGCGCGATGCTGGCAATCTGAAAAAGATCGTCAAACTCTATACCGTTGCCGGCAAAGCGTGCGGCGATGGCCTTGGCTATGGGAAGAAAGCCTTCCACCAGAATCTCCATCAAATCGGGACTGGGTTTTTTGTGATAATCCTTGAGCAAGTCTTGCAGGGCAGCCGATGTCATTGGCACTCCTTTTGCTGGGGAAAATAAAAGGTGATGCAGAAAATGCCTCTGTCGTCCGAGAGTATATTTACTTTGGGTACCAGTGTTTCCAGTATGCCGCGGGTAATGTCGTCGTCGCTCTTTGGCAA
>JBHADM010000027.1:0-11132 GCA_041855045.1 Bacillota bacterium
CAATAAAAAAATTTATATCTATAAACTGCATATTGCTGAAAAAATATTTGAGCCGCTTAAACGAAATATGTTTTTATTATATTGTTGATGATAAAACATTCATTCACAATATGACAACTTACATACATTCCCCCGACTATCAATGTCTTTTATGCATTTTCCGAACAGATACGCATTTACTAAGTCCGATTAATTTAAATAATACTTATTTATTTTTTTATTGTTTTTCTTGACAAAACAATAAAAATAAGGTAGATTAAATATATAAACAATTATATATTCATTTTAGGAGGAGCCTATGAAAAAGACCTTGTCCCTACTGTTTACTTTTTTGCTTTTATTTGGACTAATCACAAATGTTTCCGCAGAGACAAGCCCTGTTATTTATCTTTACCAAAATTCCGGCGCCGGCAACAGCACAAAGGGCTCGGAAGCAGGTTCTACTGATGTCGGGTACAAAATGGTGCAAGACTATATTCTGGAAAAAACCGGCGTGTTGGTCGAGGCGCAGCTTGCTCCCAAAGAAAATGCAACAGAAAAACTGAATTTAATGTTAGCCGGCGGTGATAATGTAGATTTGTTTTGGGGAGATTGGCGTGAATATTTCGATACCGGAATCATACAGCCCTGGAATGCATTTCTGGAAAAATATCCTTTGATTTTTGAAACTTGGGCACCATGGGATGCATGGAAGGGTGTTACCGATGCCGAAGGTAATATTTGGGGAATGCCTCGTATGACCCCAACTACCCCTTACCAGATTTTCGTCCGCGCAGACTGGCTTGATAAGCTGAATATGAAAGTCCCCAGCACAATGGAGGAATTAAACACATACCTCTATGCCGTAAAGGAATTGGATCCTTATGGCAACCAGCAGACCATACCTCTGGCAACCTCTCGCGTATCCCATTTGGAGTACTGCTTTGTAGGCGGATATGTTCCTACCGGTGCCGGTATGTGGTTTGATGAAACGGACGGTTTGGTAAAACCCTTATATCTTGCAAAAGGATACAAAGACTTTGTAGCGCAAATGTTAAAATGGTATCAGGACGGCATTATTCACAAAGAAGCGTTTTCCTGGAACACGGATACCATTCGCGAACAGATTGCAAAAGGTGCTGCCGCTGCAACCGCAACTTGGTATTCGAATGTTACTACGCGCGATGGCGTTTTGACAGAAAACTTGCTTGCAAATAGTGACTTTACATTAGAAAAATATCCCCGCGCGTTTGTTATAAATGAAAACGGCATTAAAGGTCCAAATGGCAACTTTATAGAAACACGTACCAATTCCAGCCCTACCGGCTTGCTGTTATCTGCCAAATGCAAGGATCCGGAGGCTGCTATGAAGTATATTTCCTGGCAATATGAAAACTGGGAAAACTATTATACAACTGTTTGGGGTTTAAAAGACTACCATTGGAGATTTGACCCGAACGATCCAGAAGCCGAAACCAAGACACACGCCACATTAGGCTGGACAGATGACCAAGGCAAAGAAATGTTCAAAACAGCTGATGGTGAGCTGAGTTATGACAACAGCATTGCATACTACTCCAACTTCACTACCTCTATTGGACTCCCTACAGAGATTCAAAACATCAGTTTCGACCAGTGGGGGCGCCAAAACATGCATAACTTATGGCTTCAAAAACATCTTGATGATTTTGATACCACAAACAAACCGGGTATAGAATACGGTATTGTATGGGATACGGTTGCCCTTAAAGAGAACGTTCTTCCTTACACGGATCTTCTGACATATGTGGAAGAGCAATTGCCTAAATTCTTTATTGGAGAAAGAGCTTTGGAAGATTGGGATAATTTTATCAACGAGCTGAATCAAATGGGTTTAGAAGAAGTATGTAAGGAATACACTAGACAATATAAGGAATTAAGCAAATAGAATTGAACACAATGTTTTGCAATTCTACAAACTTTGATAGACATCAGAAGAAGGGCGTTTTTAGCCCTTCTTCTGTGATAAATAAAACTGGAGTTAAAAACTGTATGAAAAATATTAACTCAAGAATGCCGATCGCCGTTATACCTAATGAAAAATCACTATCCTACTATCTAAAGCGGGATAAATTCTTTTATTTGCTTGTAGCCTTACCGCTTTTATATTATTTTATTTTTCATTATTTACCTATGTTCGGTATTGTCATTGCGTTTAAAAATTACAAGCCCATGATGGGAATAGAAGGAATATTTACTGCGAAATGGATTGGATTTAAAAATTTTAATCGTTTCTTCAACTCCGTTTTTTTTGCAAGATTAATCGGGAATACATTCAAACTAAGCCTATATGATTTAATCTTCTCGTTTCCGTCCGCAATCATTTTAGCTTTGATGTTGAACGAAGTACGATCCGCAAAATTCAAAAGGATTATTCAAACCGTTTCGTACTTACCTCACTTTTTATCCGCCGTAATCGTAGTTGGTATGTTAAGACAGCTATTGGCAGTTGATGGAGGATTCATCAATGCAGTGCTGCAGAAGTTTGGAATAGAGCCTATCTATTTTTTGGGGAGTACGAAATATTATAGAACATACTATATTGCTTCCTCCATCTGGCAAAGCATAGGCTGGAATTCCATCATTTACCTTGCTGCAATGAGCAGCATTGATCCGGGCTTATACGAAGCAGCAGAAATTGACGGAGCAAACATATTTCGAAAAATTTGGAGCATTACTTTACCTTCTATTCTTCCTATCATTTCTATTATGTTGATATTCAGAATGGGCAGTTTATTAAGTGTAGGACACGAAAAAACATTGTTGTTATATTCGCCGTTAATTTACGAAGTATCCGATATTACCAGCACATATGTATATCGCGAAGGATTACTGAGTATGGAATACTCTTATTCTACTGCAGTAGGCCTATTTACTTCTTTAGTATCGTTGGTACTGGTGAGCAGTGCGAACTTTGCTGCACGCAAAATGGGACAGGAGGGTATCTGGTAATATGTTTAAAAGAACCTCTACCGGGGATAAAATAGTTTATTTCTTAAACTACACAGTTTTAACAATTTTCGCCTTTATTATCCTTCTTCCCATGGTCTCTGTTGTCATGAATTCATTTGTAAGCGAGGCGGAGATATCTCGTCGCGGTGTTTTTATTATTGTGCCTGAGAAATGGGATTTTGGCGCCTATCAAATGCTGTGGACAAGTCGCGCCAATATCTTTCGTGCCTACGGAAATACGATGTTCCGTGTAGTTATAGGTACACTACTGAACCTAACTTTCACCATTGCACTGGCCTATCCACTGTCAAAAAAGGATTTAAAAGGCAGAAAATTTATCAATACATTTGTTTTTTTTACAATGATTTTCAGCGGTGGTTTGGTACCTACTTATATGGTCGTAAAATGGGTGGGTTTGCACGACACCAGATGGGCTATGATTATTCCGGGGCTCATTAGTACATGGAACATGTTCATGATGCGAAATTTTTTCTATTCCATACCCGAAAGTCTGACAGAAAGTGCCCGATTGGACGGTGCAAACAACGCGCAGGTGTTGCTTCATATCGTTATTCCCAGTTCCTTGGCTTCCATTGCAACCATAGGCCTGTTTTATGCGGTCTGGCATTGGAATGCCTGGTTTGATGCTGTGATCTATTTAAACAACCCAAAATTACTGCCCATGCAAAACATACTCAGAAACATCGTGACAACTTCAAACATTAGTGACTTAGACGCCTCTGCTTTGGTAGCTGCAGACTATGTTCCCCCACCCTCACAGGCAATAAAAGCGGCTACCATTGTGATTAGTACCTTACCCATACTGGTAGCCTATCCCTTTGTACAGAAATACTTTGTAAAAGGCGCTATGGTGGGCTCTATCAAAGGATAAATCAACAAGGAGAAAACAATGAATTCATATGCATTATTTGTTTCCGGTGAAAACGGCTATACTGCTTTTCGCATACCCTCTCTCATTACTTTACCCGGCGGGCGCGTCATTGCGTTTTGCGAGGCTCGAGTAGATGACTTTCACGACTGGGGTGAAATTCACATCGTATACAAATATAGTGATGATGGCGGCAGGCATTTCAGTGATTTGCAGATTGCCGTAAAAATGCCCGGGCAAACACTCAGCAATCCTTGCCCCGTATTTGATATACAAAGCGGTGTATTGCACATGCTGTTCAACGGTGGCGATGCCGAGCGTGGGGAGCACTTGATATTGCAAGGAAAAGGTACAAAAACTGCTTGGCATATACAGAGTGTCGACAATGGACAAACTTGGTCCTCGCCTCATAACATCAGCAAGGAGGCGATTCTACCCGGCTGGACCTGGCATTCCTTCGGCCCTTGTCATGGACTGCAAAGCCATAGTGGCAGACTGCTTTTCCCGCTCAACCATGCGGTGTTAATGACAAATGAAAGCAAGTCCGGTCCCTATATCACAAATGTACTTTATTCCGATGACCATGGAAAAAGCTGGCAGCTTAGCAAGGATATTGCAGAGAACTGTAACGAATGCGCGCTTGCGGAACTTGCCGACGGACAAATCTATATCAATATGCGCAGCTACGCCGGAGAACATTGCCGCTCGGTAGCCTATTCCCACGACGACGGTACAAGCTGGCAAGACTATCGTTTGGATAAAGCCCTGCACGACCCCATATGCCAAGGAAGCGTGCTATATTGCGACAAACTATTTGGCAAACAAAACGTTTTGCTATGCAGCCATATACATCACCCTGAAGAAAGAGAGAATCTCTGTATCCATATGAGTCTGGATAAGGGCAATACTTGGAAACACTACTTATGCATTCATAAAGGCGCCTCCGCTTACAGCGATATGAGCCTGTTGGATGAAAACACGCTCTTATGCCTCTATGAGTGTGGAGATGCTCATCCCTACGAAAAAATATGTCTGGCAAGAATTGATTCGGATACTCCATGGGACGACATTTAATTTACTTTTGTTGAGGTACAATACAAAGATAACACGGAGATATGAAAAAACAGAGAGATTTTGGTAAAATGATTCTGCAACTCTTACGTAACCTATCATTGACACCTTAGCACAGTTAATTTACTTTGCTATTGTATTTTTACAATAAAAGGTGTAATATATAGAAGATTACGCACCTTGATTGATGAATCGCTTGTGGGCAAGACCATTGCTTTAAGGTTATAGAACACAATCAAGGGTGGAAAAACAAGGAGGAAACAAAAAATGGCAGCTATTTCAATGAAACAGCTATTAGAAGCAGGCGTACATTTTGGACACCAAACCCGCCGCTGGAACCCCAAGATGGCTAAGTACATCTTTACTGAACGCAATGGTATTTATATCATCGACTTGCAAAAAACCGTTCGCAAGGTGGACGAAGCATATAACTTTATGCGCGACTCTGCTATGGAAGGCAAAAACGTATTGTTCGTCGGCACCAAGAAACAGGCGCAAGAGAGCATTGAAAGCGAAGCCAAACGATGCAACATGTTCTATGTAAGCAATCGTTGGTTGGGCGGCATGCTCACAAACTTCACCACCATCCGTAAGCGCGTTGACCGTTTGAACGAAATCGACGAAATGGAAAAAAATGGTCAGTTTGAAGTATTGCCCAAAAAAGAAGTTATCAAGCTGCAGCATGAAAGAGAAAAACTGGAAAACAACCTTGGCGGTATCCGCAACATGAAGAATCTGCCCGGACTGTTGTTCGTAGTAGATCCCCGCAAGGAGCACTTGGCTGTGGATGAAGCAAGAAAACTTGGCATCCCAATCGTAGCTATCGCGGATACAAACTGCGATCCCGACCTCATCGACTACCCTATCCCTGGAAACGACGATGCTATCCGTGCGGTTAAACTGATCAGCAGCAAAATGGCCGACGCCGTATTAGAAGGCAGAGAAGGCTATCAGGAAGTGGCTGAAGAAGTAGTAGAAGCGGTTGAAGAGAACAGAGAAGAAAGAAAGCGCGCACCGCGTAAGGACCGTGACGCACGCACTCCCCGCGCTCCCCGCAAACCGCGTGCCGAAAAACAGGAAGAAGCGGCAGCTGAAGTAGTAAGCGCAAGCGTAGAAGAATAACCTGCATTACATATAATCACAACTGAAAGGATGATTCACATGGCAACAATTACAACCGAAATGGTAAAAGAGCTGCGCGGCATCACCAGCGCCGGCGTATCTGACTGCAAGAACGCACTGGTAGAAGCCGATGGCGATATGGATAAGGCAATTGAAATACTCAGAGAAAAAGGCCTTTCCAAGTCTGCCAAAAAGGCAGGCAGAATCGCAGCCGAAGGTGCAGTGGCATCTTTCGTAGACGAAGCAAAGAAATGCGGCGCACTGGTAGAAGTAAACTGCGAAACCGACTTCGTTGCCAACACCGATAAATTCAAAGCTCTTTGCAAGCTGATTGCAGAGCAAATCGTAGCCGTACAACACGAATATGTACGCTGCGAGGAAGCACCGGAGGGCTACACCGGCAAGTGCCTGCTAAAGACCGAGCTGCACAACGAGCCCGGCAAAACCGTAGAAGATTTGATTAGTGACGCCACCGTATCCATTGGCGAAAAAATCGACATCCGTCGTTTTGTACTTTACACCTATGAGAACGGCAAGATTGACACCTATATCCATATGGGCGGCAAAATCGGCGTTATGGTACAATTTGGCTGCGAATCCGTTTGCACTGATACTTGCGCATGCAAGAGTAAAGAATTCAGCACATTTGCACACGATGTAGCAATGCACATCGCTGCAAGCAACCCTACCTATGTTCGTTCCAGCGAAGTACCGCAGGCTGAAATCGATCATGAGCGTGAAATATTAAAAGCACAGGCTGCCAACGAGAACAAGCCTGCCAATATCATTGAAAAGATGGTAGACGGCCGCATCAAAAAGTTCTTCGGAGAAATCTGCCTGCTTGAGCAACCCTTCGTTAAGGATCCCGAAGTAACTGTTGGCAGTTTGATGAATGAACTCAGCAAAAAGCTGAATGAGAAATTTGATGTTATAAAGTTTGTACGCTTTGAGTGCGGCGAAGGCATCGAAAAGAGAGTAAATGACCTGGCAGCAGAAGTTGCAGCTGCTACAAAAGGCAACTAATTTAATACAAAATCCTACAAACACACCTTTTCATTTGGAAGGTGTGTTTTTCTCTATTGCATGATACTTATCAATAGTTTATAATATAGTTAATTGAACAATATATCTGTCCCTGTTATTTTAGAAAGGAGTGTTATTATGTACCAAAGAAAATTTGTAAAGCATATTGTTTGTTGCTTGCTCGCCGGAATCTTAATATGTCAAACAGTTGCTGCGCTGGCATATTGGCCCCTGCCTACTCCCTATACGCCGCGTCAACCGGAACCAACCGAAAAAGCCAAAACACAATATACCGATTTTGCAACCAGTTTTGGTTTGTTAGTGAAGGATTATAGACCGAACTTGACAAAGAAAAATGAAATGTTTACCCCTTTGGATTTAAGTGTCAACGCCGATTATGTGTTCCCCCTGGTAACGAATAACTTCTACTATGTCGGCGAGGTAAAAGTACATGTGGAAAACGGAATGGTTACTGTGCACCCCTTATTTTTACCGACGATACAGGAAACAAGAGGCTATGGGATGTTTTTTGATAACACCGACTCCATAAAGACAATAAAACAAAGCACTATCAAGAAAAATGCCTTTCCTTTTTTTGAACCCGTTGATGTGAAACGCCTGTATAATACCAACGACAATGTGATACTATACATGAAATTCCCTTTAAAATTCAACAAAAAAATACCCGGTGTTCATCTGATTTCGATTGAAGATGCAGATTACAAGCAAAAAGTGGATGCATTCATGAAATTGCTGGATTGATATGCAAAATAATAGTGAGGAAAGCATTCCTCGCTATTTTTATACTGTCAAAGTACTTTGACAAAGCAGCCAAACTGCTATATAATCATAATGATGTGTCTCCGTAGCTCAGTAGGATAGAGCGTTCGCCTCCTAAGCGAAAGGCCGTGAGTTCGATTCTCGCCGGGGATGCCAAATAAAAATCCTTATTCATATTATATGAATAAGGATTTTTATTGTGTAGGGTTAATCTTCGGCAAGTTCCATTTGAAGTGAGCTGCGAGAAAGCGCAGGATAATGACGATAATAAAACCGCCCAACATAGCTGCTTGCCAGGAATGCAAGAGCCTATACAACAGCATCATAAACAAGCTTCCTGTTATGGCTGCCACAGCATAAATACGCTTGATAAAAATATCGGGCATTTGATTAGCAAGTATATCTCTTAAGGCACCTCCGCCTACACCGGACATAAATCCCGTAAATACGACCAAAAACATATTCTCCTGAAAGCCCGCATCCACAGCTATCATCGTTCCGTCTACCACAAAGGCGGCAAGCCCGAAAGTATCAAACCAAAAAAGCAACGCATCATAGGTTTTATTTAAATTTATATGTAGTTTATTAAAATATATCAGCGTGAAAATGATATTGGCAAGCAAAGCAGCAAGGGTTACAAGAACGGCGTTTTGAAACACTGTCGTCGGCGTTTTACCAAGTATCAAATCACGCATCAACCCGCCGCCAAAGGCTGTGGTTATGGCGAGTACATTGACCCCGAAAATGTCCATTTTACGCTTAATACCAACCATTGTTCCCGATATGGCAAAGGCGATTATACCGATGATTTCAAAATTATCAAAAACAGAAATTTCCATAAAGAAGCCTTTCATTACAATAATCAAGAGCACACATATGTAAATATATGTGTGCTCTAATTTGGCGAGAGCATATGAGAATCGAACTCATCCAAGAAGCTACTAACCCCTCTCAACAGTTTTGAAGACTGCGAGGCACACCAGCACCCATCTGCTCCCATACTGGCTAATTATACTGCAATCAGCCCAATTTGTAAAGAATGGATGTAATATATTACAGCCAGATACGATAATCGTCTATCTTTTTAGTAATCTTTTTACTATCCCAGTAATCAAACAGCAGTAAGGCATACTTTCGAGATGTCTGCATCAAGTCGCGGAACTCCGCCAAGGTAAACGTATCCTCTTTGCCCCACTTTGCCTTAGCTTTCTGATAAATATCCTGATAGGCCTGTGCAGAGAGCATATATTCGCCGTTGATTGGTATGAGCATATTATCGAACACCAAGGCTGTGATTAGCTTTTGCACATCATCTTTTTGTTTGGCGTAGCTTTTCAGCAAGTCACTCACCAATGGGGCTTCTATGCCTGCCTGTTCATAGGTTTTGAGCAGCTGCTCCTTGAGTGCCATCTGCTGCGGCGTATACTCCGGTGTAAAATCATTGCGCTTAATCAGATCACCATTCACGGTAACATCCGCTTGCTGCAATATCCATTCCATCAGTTTTAACGATACGTTGTTTTTGAGTTTGGGAAACAGCTGCAGCCTTGCGTCATGCTTGTTCATACCGGACAAAAGTTTGTTTTGCGAATGATAGAGCCTTAGATTCTTTTGCAGCTTATCGGCATAGTGGTCTATGATTTGCGGCGTCACATAAATATCGGATTCACAGTCGTACAGTTCTTTGTTCTGTACCATTTCCGCAAGGCACAGAAGAATGCTTTCATTGGGTAAGGAGAGGTTTCTTTGTATATCCCTTACGGTGACAAAGCTGTTCATATTCTGGTTGATTTGGCTGATTATCCGACTTTCCAAAGAGCCGCTTTCCTTGATTTCCAATCGTTGGATAACATCCTCTTTATGTCGTTTGAGTTTTTGAGAGGATGGATTGATAACCGTGCCGCCGCCTATGGTTTCCAACGGTGAATAAAAGCGTATAACAAAGGCATCCTGCGCCTTCAAGGCTATGGGCTCTGTCAAACGCAGCTGTGCAAAATCGTTTTCTCCTGCGTTTAATACGTCTTTACTTAGCAGAACGACCTTTGCAAGCAGCACGTTGGATCCATGATGAAAATGCACAATATCTCCGTTATGCACCTGCCTCTTAGTGTTGGGGAGAAGTCTTAGCTTCACATCCAAAATAAAGCTATCCTCCATGCTGTTTGGCGTAGCTAATACAAATCCCCTATCCAGTTCCTCTTTTTTGATGCCGGCAATATTCACCGCCACTCGCTGCCCGGCATAGGCTTTTTCAACACTGTTGCCGTGCACTTGTATATTGCGCACCCTGGCGCTGCGCTTTCCCGGAAAAATTTCTATATTGGCATCAGGGGTAAGCTCACCCTCTATCAGAGTACCTGTCACAACTGTGCCAAAACCCTGCATGGTGAATACTCTGTCTATCGGCAAACGAAACTGCTTTGCAATCGCACGCTTCGGTGTAGCCAACACCAAATCAATGATGTTTTTTTTAAGTTCCTCTATGCCTTGTCCTGTATGCGCAGAGGTTTCAAAAATCGGCGCATTAGCAAGAAAACTGTCCTTTACATGTTCACGAATATCCGCATAAATTTCTTCCAGCCAATCGGCATCCACCATATCGCATTTGGTAATGACGATAATGCCGCGTTCAATATTCAATAAACCCAGAATGTCCAGGTGTTCCTGCGTCTGCGGCATGAAACCTTCATCAGCGGCGACGACCAACAGCGCAAGGTCTATACCCCCTGCTCCTGCCAACATATTTTTGATAAATTTTTCATGACCGGGCACATCAATAATGCCTACCTTCTCGCCGTTTGGCAAATCCAGATATGCAAAACCAAGCTCTATGGTAATACCGCGCTTTTTTTCTTCCTGTAAGCGATCGGTATCGATTCCGGTCAAAATATTGATCAGGCTGGTCTTACCATGGTCAACATGACCTGCTGTACCGATAATCAAATTAGTCATAGTTTCTTTCCAATGCTGCGTTTAGCGCAGCGGCAATCTCGTCGATTTCCTCATCAAACACCGTTTTTAAGTCAATCAGCAAGGTATCGTTTGCAATACGCGCTATGATAGGTATATGCCACGCGCGTAAAAATTGCTCCAACAAGTCCACTTCGCTATGCGGAATGGATATCGCATAGGACTTAATATCGTTTTCCGGCGCAGCGCCGCCACCGACTTTAGCCTGGCTTTCGACAATATCCACATAGGTATTTACTTTGGACCGCAGCTCTTTTGCGCGCTTCAATACATGGCTTGCGTCTTCACTAAGCATGCGTAATGTGGG
>JBHADM010000028.1:0-41349 GCA_041855045.1 Bacillota bacterium
ATGATATTGCTGCCATTAGAAGGAACAGAAAACATCTCCTAATGAGAATACGAATACCGGTTCGTTTTCGAAAAGCGTAAAGAATATTTTCAATACCCTTCGTATAAAAAATCTTTACTTGAACAAAGTTCAAAAAGCCGCAAGTTATATAGCGGTTTTTTTGTTAAAAAAAACTTGACTCTTTTGTGACTATATACTTTAGAATAAAAATATATAAAAATAAATAGGAGGTCAAGAAAATGACATCGAAAATGTGTAATATTAATATCGCTGTTGTAGGCGATGGTACAATGGGTCATGGTATTACGGAAGTATTTGCCAAGGCAGGACACCAGGTAACAATGATAGGATTGAACGAGGAAAGTTTAAATACAGGTATGAACAGAATTCGTCTCAGCCTAAATGAATTTGTCAAAGAAGGACTTGTTGCAGAAGAAGAAATTGCAACAATATTAGGTCGTATTCATTGTAGTACCGATATTGCAAGCGCCAAAGACGCAGGTTTTGTAATAGAAGCGCTTCCGGAAAACATGCCTTTGAAGATTAAAACTTTTGGAAAATTAGAGGAAATATGTGCTCCGGACACCATTTTAGCTACCACCAGCGGTCATTCGGTATCAGAGGTAATAGATGAAGTAAAGAAAAGGGATAGGGTAATTGCAACACATTTTTGGTTCCCACCTCAGTTATTACCGCTTGTAGAGGTTTGTGGCGCACCGGAAACGACGAAGAAAACCATAGAATACACTTGTGAGATTCTGAGAGAAATCGGGAAAAAACCTGTTGTAATTGATAAAGAGATTGACGGGTTTATTGGCAATCGCATTCAGTTTGCCGCTTTGCGTGAAGCTTGGTCGCTCTATGCCTCCGGTGTGGCAACCGCAGATGCAATTGATTCAGTAGTTCGTTACAGCATTGGTCGTCGCTATTCGGTGACTGGTCCGATTGAATCTGCTGATGTTGCAGGCTTGCCCGTTATGGTCAACTTTGCCGCATATCTTCAGCCTTCTCTGGCTATCGATAAGGAGCCTCCAAAACAGTTGTTTGATTTATTGGAAATAAAAGGTGGAACAGTATATAATCGTTCCAAACAGGAAACAGATGAACTTCTTGCCGCAAGAAAGAAAGAATTGTTCCGTTGGCTGGCAGAAGATGAGAAGGAAAAAAATAAATAATACCTTCTGTTGTTGGTCTGATTTTTAGACACTAAGCATAGGTGCTTCGAGTATATTTTTAAAGTACCTTCGTATACTTTTATAGTAACTTTTTAAGAAAGAGGATAATATGCCGAAAGAGTATGTACTGTATATTATATTGGCAGGGGTTGTGATTGTAAACGGACTGTTTGCATATCGTTTTTTTTCCGATTTTTGGAAGCATAGAGAGGAAGCTAAAAAAGAACCGGGAAATCCGGTTTTGATTGGAATCAGTACTTTTATTATCTATTTCCTGTCAACCTTTGGGGTATCGGATTATGCTATTTCTACAGCCTATTATAGAGCAACGAAATGGGTTGATGATAAGAAATTACCAGGAACACTAAATACACAATGTGTGCTTCCTGTAGCAGTGATGGCATTGGCTTACATCAACTCCATTGAAGTGGATATTGTAACTTTGGTTTTATGCATTGTATCTCAAACATTGGGGTCTTATATTCTTCCCAGATTTGTTGTGAAGCTCCCTATCAAGATAATTAGACGAGTAATAGGCTTCGGTCTGTTGGGTGCGACTGTATTGATTCTATTAGGTAAATTTAATTTATTCCCGATTGGCGGCGATTTGACGGGGTTGACAGGCGTTAAACTTGTGGTTACTGTCATTCTGTTCGCTGTGTTTGGAGCCATGAATACGATAGGAATCGGATCTTATCCGGTGACTATGTTAACGGTATATGCTATGGGCTTAAATCCGATTATTGCCTTTCCTATCATGATGGGTGCATGTACCTTCTCTGTACCGGTAGGCAGCATGGAATATGTAAGATTGGGTCAATATGCCAGAAAAATTACATTTATCTCATCCATAGTCGGTATTTTTGGCGTGTTGCTTGCTGTGCTTGTTGTAAAATCTATGGATATTGCTATGCTGCAATGGCTGGTAGCAGTGATTCTTGTTTATAGTGGTTCTACTATGTTGTATAAAGAGTATTTTTCAAAGGAAAAATAAAATAAGGTAATCAAAACACATCGTTTATGTAACGATGTGTTTTGATTTATTATTAAGAAATAGTTTTTGGGTCATGAACACGATCATATATACCAGTATCGAAATGATCACAATGCTCGCGCCGCTTGCCATATTCATGTAATAGCTGATGACAAGTCCCAGCACAGAGTTGATAAAACCAATCAGGCTGGCATATACCATGCGCATGCCAAAGCGATTGCTAATCAGGCTTGCGGTGGCTGCCGGTGCCGTCAGCATGGCGATAACCAGTATGATACCTACGACATGTATCAGCGATACGATGCTCAACGCAATCAATACCAGCATAAAATACTCAAAAAATGCTGTGTTTTGCCCTTTCAGCCATGCAAACTGCGCATCAAACAGATAGCTTTTCCAGTCCTCCTTGAATATCAGCATCACCAGAAGAACCAATAAACTTAGCCCGGCAATCAGATAAATATCTTTTCGCAGCACCGACAGTACATTGCCAAACAGGTAGCTCTCCATGCTCGCTTTATAGCCGCTTGTCATGGTAAAAAGCAATATGCCCAATGCCATGCCGAGGCTCCACAACAACCCGATAATAATATCGGAATGCAGCTTGCTGCGCTTTTGAATCACGCCTATGCTCATCGCCGATAGTATAGAAAAGATCACCGCACCGATGATGGGCTCAAACCCAAGGTAGTAGCCCAATCCGACACCGCCGTAGGCAGTGTGTGCAATGCCGCCGCTCATCATTACCAGTTTTTTTTCTGTAATGATAATGCCGATGATGCCGCATACAATGCTCGAAAACAGGCAGGCGAGCAAGGCGTTTTGCATAAAGGGATTTTGTAAAAAAATATCAAACACAATCGCAGCCTCCTTCATGGTGATGATGATGCTTAAGCACTCTATGCGGTACGCCATGTGCAATCAAATCAATGGGGCAGCCGTACAGTTGCTTCACCGTATCCTCTGTCAGCTCCGGCTCGCCGTGATAAATCAGCGTCTTGTTTAGGCAAATGATGCTTTTTACATTGCTCGATACGGCTACCAAATCATGGCTGACCATGAGTATGCTATGCTCTTTGTTAAAGTCGCTGAGTATGCTGTAAATCAATTCCCGGGAACGAGGATCTATACTGGATGTGGGCTCGTCCAGCATCAGTAGCTTGGGCTCATTCATCAATGCCCTTGCAATCAGCATGCGTTGAAATTCGCCGCCGGATAATTGTCCCAACTGTCGCTTGTGCAGATGGTCTATTCCCAAAAGCTGCAGCTTTTGCATGGCCTGTTCCTTGTCGGCCTTTGTGTATTTGAAAAAAGGGTGCATGCTGCCCCGCAGCGCGCCGGTCAACACGGCTTCGTGTACACTGATGGGAAAGCCTTTGTTCATCTTTGCAAACTGGGGAACAAATCCCACTTTGGAGTGGCTTTGTTCGGGGTTTGTGCCAAACAGTTTCACGCTGCCGCTACTGGGTTTTTCCAGACCGAGCAGCGTTTTTAAAAGTGTGGTTTTACCGCCGCCATTCGGTCCGATGATAGCGACATAATCCCCCTGTTGTATTTCCAGATTAACATCAATTAGCGCCTGGGTTTCTCCAAAGCGCAGATTCAAGTCCTTACATTCTATGATATTCACTGATTGAGTACCTCGGCGAGCGTATCTGCCATTTTTTTCAAATTGTCCGTAAAGTCGTAGGCAAGGGGAGTCAGTGTCAGCACCTTGCCGCCTATTGCCCCGGCAAAAGCCTCTGCCTGTCGCGCAGATACCTCATCCTGCATAAAAATAACGCGGATATTGTCCTCTTTTGCGAGGATGAATAAGCGTTCCAGCATTTTTGCAGTGGCTTCCTTACCGTTGGATTCCAGGGCGTACATCTTCAGGTTATAATCCTCGGCAAAGTACTGGAATGCGGGGTGAAAGGTAATGAATTTGCGCTCCTTTAAGTTTTGCAGCTTTTGTTTAATATAGTTGTCGGTTTCGTCCAGCTCTGCAATATACTTGTCGGCGTTTACACGAAACTCTGCTGCGCGTGCAGGATACAGCTGTGAAAAATAATCTGTCATGGTGTTTACAATGTGTTTTGCACGTTTTATGCTCAGCCATATATGGGGATCCCTGCCGCCGTCTATCGTCAGATCCGGATATTGTTCCGCTACAAGCTTATCCAGCGGAACCACAAGCGTATCCGCTTGCAGGAAAGGTATGATTTTGTTGCGTTCGGTAGGCATACCGATGGAAAAATATACAATGGAATTGCTTAGATTTTTCATCTCAATGGGGCTGGGTTCGTAACTTTCCGGCGATGCGCCTTGGGGTACCGCAAGCACTACATTGTCGTCTGTTCCGACGATTTTTGCCACAAAAGCCTGCAAGGGCAGTATGGTTACGCCTATGGGTCTGTTTTCGTTGGCCATGGCTCCGGATGAAAACAGTACTGCAAGCAATAGTATGCTGGATAATATCTTTTTTATCATTTCAAACTCCGTGTGTTGTATCTATGTAAGTAATGGATAACGCATTTGTTTTGTCAATTTTTTATATCAACAGATTTTGCAAAACCCAAACCTGTATAATATAATGTAAAAATAGGAAAGCAAAGTGTTCAGGACAGCTGAAAGGGAGCAAATGCCCGACGGGTGCATTATGAAAAATACAATTGGGCAAGGCGCAATAACTTGGCTTCGTCTGCGCTTAAGTAGCTGCCGAAATGTACATCGTTTTGGGATGTGCTGCTAACTTCCTTGCTGAAGCTGCCGTGTACCTGCGTTACACCGGTATAGCGGACAATATCCTCAATATTGATCAGGTTTATGCCGGCGCCTGCCAATATCTCAATATCCTTACCGTAATTTGCCTGCAGATATTTTAGATTGTCTCTGCCTTCCCAGGCGCTTTTTTTCATGCCGCTGGTAAGAAGTCTATCGGCTCCAAGCCGGATCAGTTTTTCTATCTCATGCGGATCGTTTTGTATGTCAAATGCGCGGTGAAACACAAATTCCGCGCCGTGGATTTTACATTTGTCGATGATACGTTTGGTATGGGCTTCCTGTATCCGCAAGTCCTGGTGCAAAGCACCAAACGCAAGCCCATCTGCGCCGGCTTTCAAAAGCTCTTCCGCAATGGCTTCCATTTGGCGTATTTCGTTTTCCGTATATACAAAAGAGCCGGCGCGTATGCGCAGCATAGCGATAACCCGGACATTCGTTTGGGCTTTTATTTGCCGCAATACTTCTGTATAGGGGCTCAAACCGCCTAACTCCAAAGCACTGTTGAGTTCTATTCGACGGATTCCGTGTTGTTCTGCCATAATGGCATCGTGTAGGCTTTGCCCGCAAAGTTCTATAAGCATGCTGATACCTCCCGACGATATTGCTTGATAAAGTTTATTATTGAATATTTGCGGTGTTCTGTCAAGTATTTGTCTAAGCCGATAATCCTGCGTGGTGCAGCGGTGTTGGGGAGAGGGGAAAGTCTGCGGAACAGCCTCAACAAAGGCGTGCAGGCCTACTGTGAACAACCATAAAAATATACATTTTGGCCTGGCAAGTCATTGACAACGCAGGTACTAAGTGCCATAATATTGGTATGCGAAAAGCAAAAAATAATTTAATATAATAGAGGTATTATGGAAACATATGTGGAATTAACCCGTGAATACCGTGGCAAAGTCCTGGATTTGATTCATATGGGTAATCTTTGTGTGGTCGACGAAGCGGGTAAAGTATTGTATGCAAAGGGTAATCCCGAAAACGATACTTGTTATCGCAGTTCTTCAAAACCTTTACAGGCTTTGCCGGTGATAGCACGCAATATTGACAGGAAATATGGATTAACCGAAGGGGAATGTGTGATATTTTCGGGTTCTCATGCTGGTGAGAAAATACATGTGGATGTTTTGGAAAGCATTGCCAAAAAAGCCGACTTGCGCGAAGAGGATATGATTATGCTGCCCACTTGGCCTGCCAACGAGACGCATAAAATAGAGTTGATTCGTGCCGGAAAAGAGCCGCGCAAGTTTTATCATAACTGTGCCGGTAAACACTTGGCACTGATGATGCTGCAACGTGAGCTCGGCGGACCTGTGGAAAGCTACTGGAAAATAAGCTCTCCTGCGCAGCAGGAGGTACAGTCCACCATCTGTAAGATGAGCGAAACAAGCGGTGCGCAAATCAGCCTGGATGGATGCGGCGTACCTGTTTTCACGGTACCACTCAAAAACATTGCCATTGCCTACAAAAATCTTGCCTGTGTTGACACGATACAGGACGGAGCACTGCAAGAGGCAGCAAGACGATATGTGCCGACCTTGCACGAACATCCGCTCATGGTTCGCGGCACGGGCTTTATCTGCTCTGTGATGAATATGGATTCCAATATCATAGCAAAGGGTGGCGCAAACGGTGTATACGGATTCGGTCTGAAAAAACAGCGTGTGGGTGTATCCTTTAAGCTGGCCGACGGCACCGAAAGCTCTTGGCCTATCATTGTGCTGCAGGTATTGAAGGATCTGGATGCCCTGACGCCGGAACATGAGGAACGCTTGCTGTCGCTCAAGCCATACGAGATATATAACGACAACAACAATTTGGCAGGCAAAAGAGAGTGTTCATTTGCTTTAAAATAAATTAGATTTGAATATTGAAATGGAGAGGGAACCATGAACATTTACGAACGCGCGTTGGCATTGCATGAGGAGCTTGCAGGAAAGATAGACGTGACATCCAAATGTGAACTGAAGAACAAAGACGACCTTTCGCTGGCATATTCTCCGGGCGTTGCCGAACCCTGCCGTAAAATCCATGAAAATAAAGAGGATGTATATAAATATACATGGAAAGGTAATATTGTGGCTGTGGTTTCTGACGGCACGGCGGTATTGGGCTTGGGGGATATCGGTCCCGAAGCGGGCTTACCTGTGATGGAGGGCAAAGCTGTGCTCTTTAAGCAGTTCGGCGGCGTGAACGCCATTCCCATTATGCTGGATACCAAAGACCCCGATGAAATTGTTGAAATTGTAAAGAAAATAGCACCCACATTTGGCGGCATTAATTTGGAAGATATCTCTGCACCTCGCTGCGTACAGATTGAGCGCCGCTTGATCGAGGAGTTGGATATTCCGGTCTTTCATGACGACCAGCACGGTACAGCCATTGTGGTGACCGCTGCGCTGATGAATGCCCTGAAATTAATACATAAAAAACCGGAGGACTGCAAGCTGATTATCAGCGGCACCGGCGCTGCCGGATCCAGCATTATCAAAATGCTCAAAGCCTATGGAATTGGCAATATCCTGGCATTTAACTCCAAGGGTGTACTGAATCGCAGGCACAATGCCGACTACAACTTCCTTACTGCGGAGATTGCCAATATCACAAACGAAGCACAGGAGGATATCTCCCTGCGCGATGCCATGAAGGGCGCCGATATATTCCTCGGCGTATCCGTAAAAGGCATCATTGATAAAGAAATGGTAGCGAGCATGAACCGCGATGCCGTTGTGTTTGCCATGGCGAATCCGGATCCGGAAATTCCTTATGAGGAAGCAAAGGAAGCTGGCGCGCGCATTGTCGGAACCGGTCGCAGCGACTATCCAAATCAGGTGAACAACGTGCTTGCCTTTCCCGGACTTTTCAAAGGCGCACTGCGTGTGCGCGCCAGAAAAATCACGGAAGAGATGAAGATGGCAGCGGCCGTAGGCATCGCAAAAATTGCCGAGGAAGAAGGCCTATGTGACGATTATGTGATTCCCTCCGCATTCCATCCGAAAGTAGCCGAAGTCGTGGCGGAAGAAGTGGCAAAGAAAGCCGTAGAGCAGGGATTAAATCGTATTTAGTGCAGCAATAAACTGACCTTCTCAAGTTCGATTTTCAATCTGACTTTTGGGGGTCAGTTTATTTTTGCCTGGCCGAATTTACAGAGAGGCATTGGCATACATCTTTTCGCTATACCTCATAAACTCCTTTGCCGCAGGCGTAAGGAGTTTGTTTTGTATGTATACGCATTCAATATTGCGTTTAACGGGCTTGTCGCAAAAATCCATTGCCGTGAGCAAACCGGCGGCCACCTCACGCTCCACCATGCGTTCCGACATAATCGAAATCCCTATATTGTGTACCACACACTCCTTGATTGCTTCCTGCATACTGATGATGAGCTTGCGCTCAAAATCAAAATGATAATCGTGAAAGACGTCTTTTAGGAACTTGTATTGCGAAGACTGCGCTTTCTTGGTGATATATACGTCGTCCTTTACATCCTGCAGGTTGCACTTTGTTTTTCCGAACAGTGGATGCCGATTGCCGACCACCAGCTTCAAACAATCCTCTGTGATGGCCTTGTTTACATAGTTTTCGGGCGACGTTAAAACATAATCCGACAAAAAAATAAATTCCAGCTGGTTACGATGCAGCATCTCCAAAATGTTTTGGGAACTGTTGATAATCATATTAATCTGTATATTCGGATATCGTTTGGAAAAGAGCTCAATAATTTTGGGCATCAGATATACACCAATAAAGTTTGTTGCGCCAAAACTCAGCGTACCATGCTCCATGTTTTCGATCTGTTCCAGATACTTGCGAGCCCGGTAGTAGGTTGCCACCATCTCCTCCGCAAACTTTTGAAAAGCCTCCCCCTGCAGTGTCAGAAAATTGTGGTTGCCGATGCGATTAAACAAGGGGGCATCCAGCTCCTGTTCCAACGACTGTATGCGTTTGCTTAGGGCAGGCTGTGATATGTACAGACGATCCGATGCCTTTGCAAAGTTTTTCGTTTTTACTAATGTGAGAAAACTCTCCAATTTTGAAATGTCCATGATATGCGCTCCCTTATTTTTTATATACTGCATTTATTATAACGAAAAGTTATGGATAAATAAATATAATTCGATTGCCTTATAATGTAACAAAAATTATAATGTAATCAAAATTTATACAGGAGTGATATTATGACAGCTGAACAAAGAAAAAAATACGGCCCGATTATCAGCGTCGCAGCATCCGTAATCGTGTTGCTCGTACTGCTATTCATGCCGACACCCGAAGGTGTTTCACCGGAAGCGCAAAAGAGCCTGGCACTGTTTGTATTCGCGTTGATGATGTGGATACTGCGCCCCATCCCAATCTACCAAACCTCCATCGTTGTTGTATTGCTGCTGCCTCTGCTCGGCGCAGTGGCAAAGCAATCTAATGCATTTGAAGCTTTGGGCTATGACATTATTTGGCTTATGGTATCCGCTTTTGTACTGACATCCGCAATGAGTTCCTCCAACCTGGGTAAGCGTATTGCATTGTCACTCACCACCAAGTTTGCCAAAACGCCTACACAGACTTTGATTGTATTTGTAGTGGTAAACTATATTCTGGCATTTTTCGTGCCCTCCACCACTGCAAGAGCATCCTTAATCGCGCCGATCGCATTGGTTATATTGGAAGTATATAAAGCACTTCCGGGCGAAAGCAAATTCGGTAAGCTCATGATGTTGCAAGGCGTGCAAAACAATGCATTTGCCACATCCGTTGTCATGACCGCCACATCTGCGCAAGTGCTTGCACTTGGCTTTATCAATGAGCAGGCAGGCGCAAGCTTAGGTTACATGCACTGGTTGTTGGGTTCTTTTCCACAGGCATTGTTAACCACAGTAATCGCTTTCATCATCGGTATTAAACTTTACAGCTACAAAAACGAGCTAAAAGACAATATTGGTGACGCGCTGAACACGCTCAGGCAACAGCTGACCGACCTTGGCCCTATGTCCGCAAAGGAAAAGAAAGCTCTCTTTATTTTTGGAATGACCCTGTTCCTGTGGGCAACCGGCGACTACCAGAAAGCATGGTGGGGCTTTGAAATCAGCACCGAGCAGACTGCTGTACTCAGCATGCTCTTATGCTTGCTTCCCGGCATTGGCGTAATCACATGGAAAGACGCAAAAATCAAATGGGATTTGATGATCTTCTCTGCCGGCGCATATGCCATCGGCAATGCGGTAGATGATACCGGAGCCGCTTCATGGGCTATTCAGAAGTTAATTTCCGCGATTGGACTGGATCAAATGGCGCCCGCTTCTGTGGCAGTTGTACTCATTTTCGTCACCATATTCAGCCACCTGATATTCACCAGTAAGACGGTAAGAACCACTATACTGATTCCGGCAATCATTACCATATCCAGGCAACTGGGCATAGATCCTGTTCCGCTGGCATTGGTTTGCTCCTTTGGTATTGCGTACACGATTACATTGCCGCCGCACTCCAAGGTGAATACACTGTACTTTGGTACCGGTTACTTTACCATAAAAGACGAACTGCTATACGGTTTACTGTCGTGTTTTGTCGCTTCCGTATCGCTTTGCCTAATTTATTTTACTTGGATACATGTAGTATTATAAGGATAGTCTAAGTGAAGGAACGGAAAGCACGTATGAAAAATAAAATTCTATTGCTGATTGCCGATGGAGTAGGGGATAGACCCTGCGAAGAACTGGGCTATCTCACCCCTCTGCAATACGCAAATGCTAATTATCTCGACCAGCTTGCAGAGCAGGGCTCTGCCGGCATTATGGATCTGCATCAGGCAGGTACGCCGGTGGGTACGGATTTGGGGCACCTTATTCTGTTTGGATACAGTTTGGAGGACTATCCGGGCAGAGGTCCCATTGAAGCTTTTGGCAACCGGATGGAACTCATAGGCGGCGATATTGCCTTTCGCTGCAACTTCTCTACCGTAGATGAAAATTTTACCGTTGTAGACCGCCGTGCCGGGCGTATTCGTGAAGGTGCTGCAGAGCTTGCCAAAGCCCTGGACGGTATGGAAATCGACGGTGTGAAGGTTTTTTTTAAGGCGGCCACCGAACATCGTGCCGTATTGGTACTGCGTGGGGAAGGGCTTTCGGAAAAGGTGACGGACACTGATCCGAAGGCAGAGGGAAAAGCCATCAAGAAAGCCAAAGCCAAGGACGACAGTCCTGCGGCAAAGCGTACGGCAGATGTGCTGAATAAGGTCATCTGCCGCGCGCACGAGATACTTTCGGCGCACCCCGTCAATCTGCAACGCATCCAAAACGGGCTCTTTCCTGCCAATGTTATCGCCACGCGCGGTGCAGGCAAAATGCCTAAGCTGGAGAAAATTACAGAACGGCTTGGCTTTAAAGCCTGTTGCGTGGCGTCCGAAACCACTGTGCTGGGTGTAGCGCGCTTGGCTGGTTTTGACACTGTGACCGATGCGGAGTTTACCGGAAATATCGATACCAATGTCGAAAAGAAAGCCCGCTTTGGCGTGGATGCCCTCAAGACCAACGACTTTGTGGTAGTGCATTACAAAGCCACGGATTTGATGGGACACGACAACCTACCTAAAGGTAAGGCGAATGCAATCGAGCAGTTTAATCATATGGCAGGCAAAATCATGGAGTTTGCTGCAAAAGAAATCACCGACAACGTGATTATCGCCTTGGCTGCGGATCATTCCACGCCCTGTGAGCGCAGAGAACATAGCGGTGACCCTGTGCCCATTGTTATCAGCGGTAAGAATATCCGCAAGGATGCTGTAAAACATTATGATGAAATCGCCTGCGCCGGTGGTGGCATAGGCCGCATCAAGGGTGCCGACTTTTGCAATACTTTGCTGGATTATCTGGAAGTCAGCATCAAGCTGGGAAACTAACAGTCAGAATCCAAAGATTCATAGCTATCTCCTTATAAAAAAAGAAATACTGCCAACCGTATGGAAGGCAGTATTTTGTTTTACTTATAAAGCAAACTGTACTGTATGAAATTGGGACAGCCGCAAGGCTTTTGAAAACAAAAAATACTGTTCTTTTGACTGTGTATTTTAAGTTGGGTATTGGATTTATTTTTTGCTGTGTAGTGCAGATCATATTTCTATATCAGCAATGGCTTTCAGCTGTGCGGCAGAAGCGCGCAGGGCGATTTGCTCGGCTTCATTAATCGGGATGGGCACATGGCCTTCCATACCGTTTTTGCCAACAATGGCAGGCATGCTGAGAGCCACGCCCTCAATGCCGTATTCCCCATGGAGCATGGTAGATATGGGCAATACCGATTTTTCATCGCGTACTATGGCTTCACAGATACGGCGCACCGTCATAGCGACACCATAATAGGTAGCATGTTTTCGATCAATGATTTCATAGGCGCTGTTTTTTACTGTGTCGGCCAAATGCTGCATGGCCTCGTCGTGCTCAAAGTGCCCGCGCATTTCACAAAAGTCATGCAGGGGTACACCGGATATGTTGACACAGCTCCATGCCGGTATCTCGCTGTCGCCATGTTCTCCAATGATAAAAGCGTGTACGCTGCGACTATCCACCTGCAGGTGTTTGCCCAACAAGTGCTTAAATCTTGCTGTATCCAGTACCGTTCCGGAGCCGATAACATGGTTTTCCGGCAATCCCGAAAAGCGTATGGCAGTCTGTGTGAGTATATCCACCGGGTTGGCAACGACCAACATGATCCCCAAGCACTTGCGTGGACGAACCTCGTCCATGATGGATTTGAATATCTTTACATTTCGTTTGACCAGATCGAGTCTGGTTTCCCCGGGCAGTTGCGCAGCACCCGCAGTTACTACAATCACGGCGGCATCTACGATGTCGTCATAGTTGCCTGCATATATTTCCATGGGTTTAGCAAAAGGCAAGCCGTGGCTGATATCCAGCGCCTCGCCCTCTGCTTTTCTGTGATTGTTGTCTATGAGCACCATCTCTGAAAACAGGCCGCTTTGCATAAGCGCAAATGCGGAAGACGAGCCTACAAAGCCGCATCCGATAATGGCTACTTTACGTAGATTGATTCCGTTCATACATCTTACTCCAGCGTTAACAATAATGCCATTTTAAACTTTTCATGCGCTTTGATGGCGTGCTTGCCGTTTTTTGCAAAGCAGAAGCTTTCCCCTGCCTTAAACAGATGCTCCTTGCCTTCATAGACAATGCTGGCCTCACCATCAAGCGCAAACAGCAATGCCTCTCCGGGGGCGGCGTGTTCTGCCAGTCCGGTACCTTTATCAAAGCTCATGAGCAAAAATTTCATACCGCTGTTATGCGCAATATCCATATTGACGACTTTACCGTCTTGATAGGGAAGCAGGTCCGAAAGTTTCCATACTTCGCCGGGATGTATTGCTGTATTCATATCTATAGTCCTCCCAAAGCTGATTTCTGTGTATACGGTGTTTTCTCCGCACTGTATGCCAATGGGGCTGTGCAGTGGGCTAATAAAACATTCATTCGGGCCAATATCCCATGTTAAGCCTTCTTTTGGGGCATATGCCCGAAGTCTGCCCTTGCTTACGATAATAAACTTATGATACTCGTAGATTTCTGCGCTGATGTCCGTATGCTCTGCCATGGAAAAATGTATGACATAGGAATCCTCTTTTTGATGGATTTCCTTAGATACGGTACAGCCGGGTATGGCCTGGTTTTCACTTGGAATCTTAAAAACAACGCCCTTTTGTTCTTTCATTGAAAATCACCTCCTACAAATACAGTATAATACAAATCGCAAATATATTATGTTGTTTCTACAACTAAAAATTATATTATGTTAACTTTATTATTTTTAGGATTTTGATATAATAATACAGAAAGTTGGGCGTGTGTAAATTGAAGGAAGCATTTGTTGCAAAGCAAAACCTGCGGGGTAACCTCATATATATTTTGGAGTCTTTCTGTTTGTGGCAGTAGGAGTGCTGGGAATAATCCATACAGACATAGATGTTCTATGGAAACCTTTGTTCTTATTATCTGCGATCTTCTTTGCATACTGCGGTTTTTTTTATCCGGCGTGCACAGGCAAAGCCGATATTGGCGGTAGACGAAGAGGGTATATATGACTTTAGCTCTGCAACATTCCTCGGTTTGCTTGCTTGGGAGGATATTCGGAATATCCGCATCCAAAAGGTGATGAATCAGAAGTATATTGCTGTTTCCTTATATAATACAGACTCATATTTGCAGAAGGCAGGCGCATGGCAGCGAGAGGCATACAAACAAATGGGCTATAACGCCATATTCATTACGCTACATTCCAGCAGCATAAAACCGGAGGATATACTTCCGAACATTCTGGAGTGGAAAGACTACGTGGACAATAAAAAATAACAGCGTATTTTATAAGACATTTTTATGCCGTTCTTGTGTTTGTTGTAGAATATCAAAAATGTATGCAAGCTAAATATCCTGTTACATATGTAATATTTCCGAATTGCATATTGTTTTGCATTTGATTCATTGTTATAATTTTATTGTATTGAAATTTAATAAGGAGAATATAATGAAAATAAAGATTTGTCTTTATACGGATTCTTTGATTGCTCATTTTTTCAATATATGGTCAAGCTGGTGATGCCGTACTATCATACCGTCGTAATTCAGATATTTCTGTAATAAATAGTATATGGATAAGATAGCAAAAATGTATGGATCGTTTTCTTATAAACAATTCATGCATTGTTGTGTTCGTAAGTAATTACAGTTTTTATGATGAATGTGTATGTTGGATACGGCTGATTTGTATCAGCTTGTGAGAAAACCATTATGAAAGTAAAGCTTGGCAAGTATTTGCTTTGCTTATATGTGAGGAAATGAGAATGAATACGAATTTGAAACGACTTTTATCACTACTGCTGATGCTTTGCCTGCTGCTTGCAAACGTAGGCGGCATAGCCGAGCAGACGGCAGAAATCACTGCCGAAGAGATCGCGGCAATATCGCCGGTCAATCCGGTGCAAGCAGCCGCTATTGACGCACTTCCGACCTATCCTGCAAAGGATACTTGGGCAGTTTATGTCTATATGTGCGGAAGTGATTTGGAAAGCGGCGGCGTGGACGGTCTGGCGGATGTCACCAGAATTCTGACACGTGCAGAGCGTGAAGAGCATATTGCAAATGAGCAACGCGTATTCGAAGAGCGTCTGACGCAGTTTGCAAACGCTTCCGAACAAGCCGGCGTAAAATTGCCCTCCGCTTTATATAGAAAAACACCCCAGAGTACCGGAAATCCGCAAGGCTATGCAGAGAGTGTAGAGCAAGGCGAAGAGGGAGAGGCTGAGCTGCCGGCTTCCGGAACAGAGGATTTGAAAGAGCTGTTTCAAGTGCAGTTGCCCGAAAATATCCGCTTCGTCATACAAACCGGCGGCGCGCTGACCTGGAATAATCACTATACAGACAGCAATCGCAGCCAGCGCTTTGTCTATGACAGCACAGGATTTCACGAGGTGGAAAACAACGCTGTTCAAAATATGGGAAATCCGGATACACTCAAAGGATTTTTGCGCTTTTGTGAAGAGAATTATCAAGCCGATCACAAAATTCTTCTGTTTTGGAACCACGGAGCAGGTGCCTTTGGTTATGCCACCGATGAAATATTCAATCATGACACCCTGACGCTCAAAGAGATGCAGTCTGCTTTATCCGAAGTCTATGCAGCAAGAAGCGCTGTGCCGTTTGAATTAATCGGCTTTGATGCCTGTCTGATGGCAAGCCTTGAAGTGGCAAACTATCTGGCGGATTACGGCAGGTATCTTGTGGCAAGTGAAGAGCTGGAGCCCGGCTTTGGCTGGGATTATTCCAAATGGGTTGCGGATTTTGCAGCGAATACGGCTACCAATGGCGCAAGGATAGGCCGCAGCATTGTCGACGGCTCTATAAAGGCATCTGTGGAGAACTCCAAGAAGATGGGATATGATTTTGATATAACCCTTTCTGTGACAGATCTATCGCAAGTTCCTGCCTTGTATGCATCATATGAAGAGTTTGCCAAGGAAGCATTGCGCGCCTCTATTGAACAACCGCAATATTTGGCGTTTTTGGGGCAAAAGGCCAATCGCAGCATGCGCTATGCGCAAGAGCAGCATAACACCTTTAACACTTTGGATTTAGGCGACTTTATGGATAGGGTGGAGGATTTTTTTCCGGACACTGTAAAAGCGGTAAAGTCGCAGTTGAAAAAGGCATCCATCTATCAGCGCAATTCCACTTATGTCCAAAGTTCACAGGGTTTATCTGTATATTTTCCAACCAAAATTGAAGACTTGGCAGGATTTCAGTTTTTTTTAAACTACATTGGGGATATATCCGACAGCAAGCCCATCAATGCTTTGTATCATTATAAAATCGGTGCTTTTTTAAACGAGAAGTATCAGAAATATGCCGACGAAAATGCTTTGGGTACTGCCAAAGCCATTCATACCGATATATTGGCCGATCTGGCTGCTGCAGAAATAAAAATAGAAGATACTTTGGCTTCTATACAGCTATCTAAGGAACAGATGGATCTGATTCAGGAAACCAGTTTTGCTTTGGCCAGCCAAGACAGCAAAACCGGTAATATCACCTATTACGGTTTCGATTACCTGGTGGAGAAAGATGCCCAAAATAAGGTTTTCAGCAATGTCGACGCCAAATGGTTCGGTTTGGGAAAAGAACTTCTTTCTGTAAAGGTATTGGATTATTCCGACACCTATATTAAATATTGCGCGCCAGTGTTGTATCAAAAAGAAAAAGCGGTATTGGTCTTTGTCTATGATTTACAAAAAAATGAAATCAATGTGCTGGGTTTGCGCAAAGAAAGCCAAAGCATAGGTGTTATAGACAGAAACCTGATCCCTTTGAAAAAAGGAGAGAAGATTACTCCTGTATATGAGATGCTTACCGGCAATGGAGTAGAAACAAAGAAAGGCAACACAGTACAGTATCAAGATGGCATTCTACAGGAAATCGCATTAAAGCGTGGAGAGTATCTGGCTTTCTTTGAGTTTAGCGATGTGCGCGGAGATAAATGGCAGTCAAGCTGGATGCAGTTCCGAAGCGAAAACGGAAATGTAAAGGATTTGCAGATACTATCTCAAGAAGAAAAATAGCAAACAAAACGGACTTTTCATTAGAAAAGTCCGTCTTTTATAAGATGTTATGTTATATCGTCCAAGCCCTCAATAGGGTCATCGTCCAAGGCTTCGCTTTTTTCACTGTTTTTGATCAACATTTTTTCCGCTTCGGCATGTATGTGTATAATGTTGCCGTCGGGGTCTGCAATGCTGTATCGCGCTTCTCTGGGATAGGATTTTTTTACAATTCCCAGCTTGCTGTGCAAGCTCATGGCATCGCTGATATGCTCTGAAAAAATCGTGATGGAAAAAGGGATTATCCCATCCCGCTGGCTAAGCATAAGCTGCATTTTATCTAAGGGGTTCTCCAGTACGCATTCGGTATTGCTTTTGTCCAATTTATACATAATCAGTCCCAAAGCCTGTTGATAAAAATCAACGGCTTTGTCAATGCTGCTTACCTCTAAGGCATAATTATTTTTAAAATGGTACATAGAGCCTCTCACTGTAATAATAGATTGAGTATTTGGTTGCTGCGGGTCAAGAATTCTGTTACTTCATTGTCCTCCAAGGGGCGCGTTGCCATTTTTGACAGGTCGTATAGCTGCTTGGCAATCAGTTTGCTGTTTTCGTCTTCGGTATCTCTTTGCGCCAGGGCAAGAATCGCGGGGTTTTTGGCATTGAGTACCAAACTTTGCTGCTCCGGAAGCTGGAAGCTCTGCCCGTAGATTTTGCTCATCTCGGCAAAGCGTCTACCTTGCTCATCTTGTAACAGCACTGCGGAGATGTTTTCGTCCTTAAGCTCGCGTAGGCTGATTTTGAGGTGTTCATTCTGCAGTGCGCTTTGGAACAGCGCGACGAGTTTTTCCTCTTTATCTTTCAAATCATCATGCAAGGCCTCTTTGTTTTCCAAGCTGTCGACGTCGGCGTCCACACGCACGAACTTTAGGTTTTCAAATCCGCCCTCATATTCCAGGAAAGAAATGAAGCTGTTGTCGATAAGCATACCGAGAATAGCAACATCGATTTCATTGGCGGTATAGAGAGATATGGCTGCAGCTTGTCGCTTCTTATCGGCGGCATAGTATATTTTCTTTTCGGTTTTTTCGTTTTGGTTTAAATATTCCTGTATGGTCAGGTATTTGTCGCTGTCTGTTTTAAGAAGCAGTGCGTCCTTTACCTGTTCAAAGAATTTTTTGTCGCTTAGACAACCGTATTTGATAAATGGATTGATATCGTCCCAGTAGCTTTCGAACTGTGCGCGGTCAGTATTGAATATGCTTATGAGTCGATCGGCTACCTTGCGGGTGATATAGGCTTTTAGTTTGCTTACAAAGCTGTCATTTTGCAAATAGCTGCGGCTGACGTTCAGCGGCAAATCCGGGCAATCAATTACGCCGTTGAGCAGCATCAGATACTCCGGAATAATTTCTTTGATATTCTCCGCTACAAATACCTGTGAGGAGAAAAGCTTCATCTGCCCTTGGTTATTGCCGAAATCCTTTTTGATACGCGGGAAATACAGAATACCTTTTAGGTTAAAGGGATAGTCCACATTCAAATGCACTTGAAACAGCGGCTCTTCCCATGTCTTGAAGGCTTTGCGGTAAAACTCCTTATATTCCTCCTCGGTGCAGTCGGCAGGTTTTTTGAGCCATAGGGGAGTGCTGTCGCTGATAAGATAGGTTCCCTGTTCTTCCGGGCTCTTTGCATTTTCGTCTTTGTTTTCTTCTTTTTCAGCAGCCTCTCTTGCGGTTTGGATATGTTCCTCAGATACCAGATAGACAGGTACTTTCATAAACTCACAATAGCGGTTCAATACTTCGCGCACGCGGTAAGTATCTAAAAATTCCTTTTCATCGTCGGCAATAGCCAGCGTAATAACGGTACCGAAGCTTTCTTTTTCGGCCTCGCTCATACTGAACTGCATACCGTCTTCGCTTTCCCACAGTACGGCCTGGCTGCCCTGACGGTAGCTTTTGGTCAGTATGCTGACATGCTTGGCTACCATGAATGCAGAATAAAATCCCAAACCGAAGTGCCCTATGATGCCGCCGGACTTGTCTGCCTCTTCACCCTTGTAGTTTTTCAAAAATTCCTCTGCGGATGAAAAAGCTACTTGGTTGATATATTTTTCAACCTCATCGGCGGTCATGCCTATGCCGTTGTCGTCGAAGCTGATGGTGCCTTTTTCTTTATCTACGGTCACAATCACACGATAGTTGTCCACAGCACCCGGCTCTATAATGGTATGCTTGGTGATGGCATCCACACCGTTTGCCACCAGCTCTCGAATAAATATGTCTTTGTCGGAATACAGCCACTTTTTGATGATGGGCATAATATTCTGCGCATCAATGGATATTTGTCCCTTATTTACACTCATTTTGTTCCTCCGGAATGATATTGTTTGCAGATACGAGTTATGCTAAATCAACGCATTATTTTCGCTTTGCATCGCACCGAAGTGCTATACATTATTATTGTAGCACCCTTATTCGAAGAATGCAATAAAAAATTAGCACTCACATGGCGCAAGTGCTAACAATTTACAAAGGAGTTATTTATAATTTTTTAGGATGGCTTCTCTCATTTGTTCAAAGCTCATTCCGGGCTTGACATATGGTTGATACAGGAGCTGTAAGCATAGCCAATCAATTTCGTTAGGGCTTTGGGTCGTTGACCATTCCTGATACAGTATACTGTCGGGATAGGTGTAACTGTCATTGGCCAGTCCCATGCTTCCAATCAGCTCCTCCATAAACAGATGGTTTCTGATTTCCTGGGTTGAGATGTCGCTGGTAATGCCAATGTAGGCATGAGTAATGCGATTGTTGTGCGTATAGTAACGAAAAAATCCCCAATTGCCTTTGATATAGTCAGGTACACTCTCTTTTAGCTGGTCATAAGGCACATAGCTTACGACAACATTTGCTTTTTCTTTCGCAAAGCTGCGTAGAATGGATAAATTCGGCAGCTTCTCGGATAGGGTTTTCAAAAATGCATCAATAAACATGGTGTCTTCGTCTGTATAATTACCTTCGAAATAGAGCACCATAGGGTCGATATACTTATGCAAAACGTTTTTATCTTTATCTTTTCCATATTCGCTTTGAAAAGCGACTTCCTGCATATACTCGATGGATTTTTCCAGTATTGACTCCGCGTGCGCATAGGGAACAAGAAGTATGCACAATAACAGTATGCTGAATAGTTTTTTCAAATGAAATACCCTCTTAGTTCATGTTTTCGCTGATGGCTTTTTTAAATGCTTCGTAGGTCATACCTGCATGTGCATTTTTAGAATAAATTAGTTCCAGCGCCTTCCAATCCAGGTCGCTTGGCTTTGTTAAATTCTGCATCTCCTTGTTTAACACACTGGATTTAGTTCCGCTGCTTAAGTAGCTCATGCCGATGCTACGGAATAAGAGCCTTACCACATTAGCATTGCGCGTTTCCTGATCCAAAGAGTCTAACACGGCGATATCGGCATGATAAATATTGCTAAAATCGTCCCAATAGTACCAGTAGAAAGACTCTCCCTCCCGATAGTTCCGCACGTATTTTTTGTGAAATTCCGCATCTCCGTAATAGATAACCACATTTGCTTTATAATAATCATATTCCAGGGACACATCAATATTTGTTTTACGATCCATGTTATAAAGCAAAGCATCTATAAAAGTCATATCCTTGGAGGTCACATTGCCTTGCAGGCTTATATGGATGCTCCCATGGATGCGCTTTAATACTGCGGTGTCCATGTCTACACTGCTGTCTTTGTTGCCAAATGCCACCTCGCCGATATATTCTACGGCTTTTTCCTGTAACTCGTCAGCGAAGGATGTTGTGCAGATAAGCAGTAACAATAATGCAATACTGAGTAATTTTTTCATCTTTCACATACTCTCCTATTAGGTTTATTTGCTGCCGCTTACGGCCTGTTTGATTTCCTGGAAGGTCATTCCCGGCTTCACTTTTGGCGAATAGAATAGTTCTATACATTTCCAGTCTAATTCGCTGGGCTCTGTTGTACTCTGCACAGTATAGTGAAATAAGCTGTTGGTATAGGTGTCGCTCGAAAATTTCATACCCATGGCGCGAAATAAATTATATAGGATGAGTGCTTTGCGCTTTTCGGCAGTTTGGCTGCTGTCTACGCCGATTTCCACCAAATTGATATTATTTCCGTTCCACTTTGACCAAAATTCGGTTTTTCCGCTTTCATAATTATGCACCAGCAGGGGAAGATTTGTGACATCGGAAAAGTAAATGTTTACATTGCTGTTCCGTACATTATAGACAAGGGATACATCCAAATTGAGTCGTCTTTCGAGCTCAGTTAAGATATAGTTTACGTAGAGCGCATCCTCGCTTTTAGCATTTCCGATTAAGCACACGCGAATGGGATCATTTAAACGTCTGAGTGGAGCGTCTTCTTGATAAAAGCTGGGATAGCGTTTTCCAAATACGATTTCTTCAAAATACTGGAGCGTATCCTCCATGCTGGGTTCTGCCATTACCGTGCCGGATATCAACAATAGTAACAGCAGTATGCTGAGAAGTTTTCTCATGTTAGTTTCCTCCTTTCAATATCGAGAGGCTTACTTTGCCATGTCTGGCTAAGAAGTCTTGATACGCGGCTTTCCATTCGGCACTGAAATCTTCATAAGAAAGCTGTTTCAGATACATGTACTGTGCAATGTGAAAACCGACATAGCGGTGGTTTCCGTCCTGTTGAATAAAGCCAAAAATATACGCATTGTCCTTCAGATAGTTGGAAGCACCGCGGCCTTGCGCCGTGATGTTCAGTATGTTGGGTGCCGCTGTTTTTATGCTGTTGAGTGTGAGTGTAATCCCCTCTTGCTGTGCGTTTTGCAGCATTTCCAAGAAGGCCTTTTGTGTCCTTTCATCTGTTGCAATGCCTTGTTTATTGCGGAATTGACCAATTTTTTTACGGATATTTGCCGGCTCGTCATTGTATACGCTGAGCAATTTGTCCAGTGTGATGGGGTAATCCCAAACGACAGGCTCCTTCTCTAATGCTGTAAAGCGTTCTGCACGGACTTTTGAAACATAGTGCTCCAAAGGAATTTCACCACGCTCCATAATGCTTTTGGCATGCTCAATACCCACAAAACGGATGTGCCAGGGTTCATAGCTATAACCGGTAACATCCTCGTATTCCCGCAGATAGCGCACTACAAATCCATGCTCATAGCCCTTTGTACGTACCCATTTTCCCTGTCTGGTATTCTCCAGATTTTGGTTAATGCCCATCCAGTTGTCATAGCTTACATCCACAGCCAATCCCAACTGGTGCTCAGAAGCACCCGGAATGGCTACCACATCGGAGGCGCGATCTGTGCCCACTTTTTTGGCCTTGGTCTTAAATACCTTGTTTTGCTTTGCAAAGCTTCGAAATCCGGATACCAAATGCAAATCGACGCCGTCTTTTTTTGCAGCATCTATGAGGTTGGTCAGCGGCGAAATCAAATCTTCCCGCACCTCGCGTACAACGCCGAATGCGCTGACTGTGCCTATGCTGGGCGCATAATCCTCCGACAGCTTGTATTGTTTGTTGACCACAAACAGAGGACTGTTTATGCTGCGATCCGGCATATTGGCATCAAAGGCAGCGCCCATCAGGCTGCTGATCAGAAGTGCTGTGGATACAATTTGTGTAATCGCCATGGGTTCTGCCTTTCCAACTTGAAAATTTTCTTATTTTATTATGATATATTGTATCATATTTTTCAAGTAAATTTATGTTGACTTTACAACTTATCTGTTGTATAAATAATGAGATTCATAATTACATAGCATAATATGGGGGTATCATTATAATGTCAAGGAGCAATCCTTTAATTCATCGTGACGAATGGAAAAACAATTCCTACGGCATTTTAAAAGAAGATTACGACAATGTTCTGGACTATATGGAAGCCATAGAAGCAGCCATGCTGGACGCCGAAGAAGACGAGTATGACGATTTTTACGATGACGATGATGAGTATGATGATGTAGGCGACTACGAAGACGACGATTTTTAAAGGTAGTGTTGCAGAATGAGCAAATCTCGTTCTGTAACACTACCTTTATTTATGAAATGATTTCGGGGAAGAGGGTTAGCTTACCTAATACTGTATTTTTCCGAGTACGGTGCTGTGCCTTGCGCCCGTGGCGCCGATGATGCTACTGGGAACGCGGTGCAGGCATGCCCAGCCAAGCAAAGCAAAGGCAACGGCCTCCTTTGCGTCGGAGGAAAAACCTATCTCTTCCTGTGTTTTGACCGCAACTGTGGGCAGCAGTTTTCTCAGATAATCCATCAGCGTTTTGTTATGTGCGCCGCCGCCGCCCACTATCAGCTCATCCGGCTTGCCTATATGCGCAAAAGATAAGGCGATCGTATTGGCGGTAAACAAACAGAGTGTGTTGAGCACGTCCTCGTCGCATATATTGTGTGTTTGTGCATATAATTGCACCGATTGTATAAATTTTGTTCCGTAGCGCTCGCGTCCGGTTGTTTTGGGGGGCTTTTTTTGATAGTATTCGTCGTCGAGCAGGGTTTCCAAGAGCCCCTGATGCGCTTTGCCTCGTCCGGCAATCTGTCCGCCCTCATCATAGCGGCAGTTAAATTTCAGCATACACCATAGATCCATCAACATGTTGCCGGGACCCGTATCAAACGCGATAACATCCTCCACATCGGCAGCTTTTGGGATTACGGTGATATTGCCTATGCCGCCAATATTTTGCAAGGCAACACATTTTTCCGTGCTGCGATACAGCAAATATTCGCTAAAAGGCACCAAAGGCGCGCCCATCCCGCCGGCGGCAAAGTCGCGTACGCGAAAGTCGCTCACACAGGGGCAAGCGAAGTGTTCGTTCAGCATACTTACGTCGCCAATCTGCAAAGTGCCGCGCAGGCGGTGTCCGAGATATTCCTTCGCAAGCGGCAAGTGCTGAATGGTATGCCCGTGCGAGGCGATGAAAGAGATATTCTCTTTATTCATATTGGCTTGTTTGCATACGGCAATGCAGGCTTTTAGCATACGATCCCCCAGCAGGGCACTCAAAAGCAGGATTTCAGCTGCGGTTGTCTGGGCGTTGCCGGCAACATGCAGCAGCTTTTCCCGCAGCGCATCGTCATAAGGATCGCTTACAAAAGCAATTAACTCCACTTTTTTGCCCTCTGTGATTTTCACCAGCGCGCAGTCTATGCCGTCGCAAGAGGTACCGCTCATCAATCCGATTGCATATTCAAAATTCATAGGGACTCCTTTATTTAGTATGAATAGTAGACAAACTTAATTTTGGCATAAAATTGTTATTTATTAAATAATTTTGACAAATTACAAGATATTTGTATAATGAATCTTAAGGAAAGCAGTGTGATATATTGGGGTGTATTTATGTTAAACAATAAGTATCGAGGTATACTGGATGAGTATTTACAGAAAGGTTATTATGCTTCTGCAGTGCTCAAAATATTTGGCAAAATGGGGACGGATGTCAGCATAGCCGCGGGGGATGCCGCGGAAGACAGTGTGTTTGACGTGGCATCGCTTACCAAGCTTGCCACCAGCACCCAGATTATGCATTTGGTTAAAACCGGCAAACTGGCGATATATGACGAAATATTGGAATATCTTCCGGAACTGTGTGAAAACCCTTTTTTGGAAAAACGCTTAGCAGATGTGAAGCTTTTTCAGCTTTTGACACATACGTCCATATTGCCCAAGTGGTATCCGCTTTACACTTTGGAGGGAAGCTTTTCGGAAAGATTGGAATATGCTCTTTCTCATCAGGAGGAAGCAAGAGGTGTTACCTACGGCGATATCAACTTTATGCTGCTGGGAAAGATTATCGAAAATTGCTATGGAATTCGCCTGGACGAATCCCTGCAGCGCAATCTTGTCATGCCGTTTAAGCTGGGAAATATGAGCTATCTGCCGAAAGATAAAAGCAATATCATTCCATCGTCCTATAACAACGAGCGTGAGCAGCGCATATGTGAATCCATGGGCGCACACTTCGACAACTTCCGCAACAATCAGATTATACAGGGTGACGCCAATGATGGCAATGCCTATTATTATTTTGGCGGGGTTGCCGGTCATGCAGGTATATTTGCCGACGCGCGCAGCTACCAAAATCTTTGTCAGCTCTATATGCAGAGCGACCATTGTCCTTTCCTGCTGTCTGCTATGCAGGATAAAGGTATGGGGCGCGGCTTTGGCTTTGAGCATGGCGAGAGATATCCCGATGGATGCGGTCACTCCGGATTTACGGGCACTGCGCTTTGGATATCCAAGTCACGCAATACCGGCGTGGTATTGTTTACCAATCGCTTGTTCAGCCATCAGCCAATCAGCACCAGTCAAATTTGGGATGTGCGCAAACATATTTTCTTTGAAGCCTATAAAGATTTTGAAGAAGTGCGAATTTAACAAGAATTATCATCATATAAAAGTAAGATTAGGTATCTAATCTTACTTTTATATTTTTTATATTGCTTTAGTATGAACGCAAACTGAAAGAGCTCATAGAATAGCAGTTTTTTCCAAAAATTGCAGGCTATTACAGCATCAGCTCTTCCGTCACCTTGTATGCAAAGCGTCGGCAGGGTAGATTTTACCAATTCTCCCAAAATTTTTTGCGCTTACGCTTTGGAATCTTGCTCTGTATTTGCAGCTCCTTCAGCTCTTTGCGGTGCAGTTTTTTCGGGTAGGCACCCCAGTACAGACCCGTTTTATGGAAGAATTTTTTCAAAAACTGTATGCTTGCATAAAATGCGTGAAAGGCGCGATAGGATACACACAGTAAGCTGGCGTAAATCCTGCTCAAAGCGCCGGCATGCCGTGAGCGGATAAACCATTTCCAATAATGACGGCATATGCTTTTGATGCGTGTTTTTGCGTAAAAAGGAATGTCGCCGCTCTCTTTGCGCAGGAATATTGCCAAATCGATGCTCTTGTTGACAGTGTACTCCAGCCCGAGACGGTGGTATTTTTCCTCCATTTTTAGAATATCATCCATGATGGCTTGCAGCGTATCCAACGCGGAGGATGCCAGCGTGCCGCGGTCGAATATGCCGTACACACTGTCTTTTTTATGTTTTTTCAAGAGCAGGGCATCCACATACACAAGACTTGTCGCAGTAGAGAGCAGTCGAATAAAAAACTGCATGTCGGCATATTTTTGGGAAGTATTTAAAAAGCGAATATTATTGACAAGACTGCAGCGTATCAACACACCGCTTAACACATCTTCCCTTGGTGCAGTGAGAGCAATGCGTATCAGGGCTTCCAAGTCGTAGTGCGGATAGCTCTTTACATTTTCTATGTTCACGGGAAGCAGCTCGTCCGTATTCTCTCCAACGGCGGTAATAGCCATGTCATGCTCCTGTATCGCCGTATAAAGCACTTCCAGCATCTGCGGGGAAGGGGTGTCCAAGCTGTCCCAAAACAGAATGTATTCAAACTGCCGCTGTTTCAATCCCAGATTGAAGCCGGCAAATTTTCCCAAATGGCTTTGGCTCAGCAGCACAAAGCGCGTGTCCACGCTGCAGTATTTTCGGATAATCAGCTCACTGGAATCGCTGCTGCCATCGTTGACAACATAGCATATAAACGCTGCAAAACTTTGCTTTCGAAAAGCGGAAAGCAGCGTATCCAAGTATTTTTCTCCGTTGTGTACAGGCAGAATAATACTAATTTTGTGCATGGTTTTCTCTCATGTTTGCAATCAACCAGGGGAGCACCTGTTCAAAACGAACGCCGTATCGCAGGGGTTCCTTGCCCAGCAGTGTTTTTTCAATGCAGCGGCTGGTGAATTCCACCGCAATTTTCGCTGATTGCTTTGTATCCATATCGTTTAGCAAGCCGGCCAGCAGCGCGCTGGCAAAACTATCCCCGGTGCCGTGGAACACGCCCTCGTACACACGGTTCACAATCATTTCCCCTTCCTTCTTACTATGATTATACAGGAAAGTCGCCATGCTGTCAGCATGTAAAAAACCGGTGATAACGACACTGTTCGGCCCCATGGTGCTGAGTCGGCGGGCAATATCCAGCATTTCCGATTCGGCATACTCTCGCATCACAGGGTCTTCACCAAGTAAAAACAGGGCTTCCGTAATGTTTGGCACCACTACGTCGGCATGGACAATCAGCTTGCGAAATGCGCCAACCATATCCATATCCATCATGGAGTAGAGCTTTCCGTGGTCGGCAAAGGCAGGGTCTACCAGCTTAAATGTCTGAGGAAACATCTCGAATATCTGCAGAATCTGTTTTGCCTGCGCGCTGCCTGCAAGATAGCCGGTATAGAGCGCATCAAAAGGCAGCGCGGCTTCCAGCAAATGCCTTGCGATGGGCAAAATATAATCGCTGGTATCGTTCACCACATAGTTTACAAATTCGCCGGTATGTGTGGAGAGCACTGCGGTCGGCAATATGCCGGTATTGATGCCGCAAGCCGACAGTATGGGCAGCGCCACCGTCAGGGAGCAGCGCCCTACGCAGGAGATATCGTGTATGGCAAGCACCTTTTTTTGTTTTTGGGGTGCGTGATAGTAGCTAAACTGATTCATCGTCTATTTCCTTGTCGCTTGGCCAGGGGTGGAAAAAGCTCACACCGTGGCTGATGTCTACCTTTGCATCACAAAAGTCGGTAATGTTTGTTTTTAGCATTTCCAGATTCTGCTCCAAAACCAGCAGGTTCAGGTTTACGGCATCGCTGAAGTCCGTTGCTGTATGCAGCACGGGCAAAGTGGCAATCTTTTTTTCAAAACGTGCGTACAGTCCGTAATCCATGCGCACATGCAGCGCATAGGTTGCCTGCATTTGCACTATCTGTGCCGCTTTGATGGCGATGCTGGTGCCCTTGCGGTAGGCGCGCACCAAACCGCCTGCGCCAAGCAGTATGCCGCCGAAATAGCGTGTCACCACGACGGCGCAGTTCACCAGCCCCATCTGCTTTAGCACTTCTATCATGGGCAGGCCGGCGGTGCCGCCGGGTTCGCCGTCGTCGCTGTAGCGCATAATGCCGGCGTTTTCGCCGACAATATAGGCGTAACAGTTGTGCGTGGCATCCTTATGCTGTTTGCGTATCTGCGCCACAAAGTCCTTCGCCTCGTCCTCGCTACTTACCGGGCAGGCATGGCCGATAAAGCGGCTTTTCTGTATGATGATTTCATCGCTTGCAGGCTGTCCCAGCGTGGTGTAGGAGAGCATCATTTTAATACAACCCTTATAAAGCTCTTTTTGCCTTTTTTAAGCAGTATGCCTTCGCCTTGCAGTTGCTCCTTTTCGACTCTGGCATCCACATCGCCAATCTTTTCGTCATCTATGGATACGGCGCCGGATTCTACCATCTTCCTTGCTTCACCCTTGCTCTTGCACAGCTTGCTTAATGCCAGCAAATTCAGCACACGGTTGTCCTCGGCAAGAGCAGCTTCGCTGATTTCAAATGTAGGCACATTGTCCATGCTTGCGCCGCCGGCAAATAGTGCTGCGGAGGCTTCAGCAGTCTGCTGTGCCGCCACTTCGCCATGGATAATCTTGGTGATTTCAAAGGCAAGCACTTTTTTTGCTTCGTTGATCTCCGCGCCTTCCAAAGCACCCAGTCTGCGTACTTCGTCCATAGGCAGGAAGGTCAACAGGCCAAGGAAACGCTCCACATCCTGATCGGCAACGTTTCTCCAGTATTGGTAGAATTCATAGGGGCTTGTTTTCTCAGGATCCAACCATAGTGCGCCGTTTACGGTTTTGCCCATCTTCTGTCCGTCGTGGGTCATAATGAGTTTGCATGTAAAGGAGAAGGCATCTTTCTTTTCCTTGCGGCGTATCAGGTCTGCACCGGCAAGCATGTTGCTCCACTGGTCATCGCCGCCGATTTGCAGCTTGCAGTTTTGATCCAGGAACAAGCGGAGGAAGTCATAGCTCTGCATGATCATGTAGTTGAATTCCAGGAAGCTGAGACCGCCGTCCATTCTGCGTTTGTAGCACTCGGCTGCCAGCATGCGGTTTACCGTAAAGTGTGGGCCTATTTCACGCAAAAAGTCAATGTAATTTAAATCCAGAAGCCAATCTCCGTTGTTGACGATAATGGCCCTGCCATCGGAGAAGTCTATGAAGCGTTCGAGCTGCTTTTTGATTTTTTCGATATTGTATTGGATGGTTTCCTTACTGAGCATCTGCCGCATATCCGTTTTACCGGAAGGATCGCCTATCATGGCGGTACCGCCGCCGCATAAGGCGATGGGGCGATGGCCTGCGCGTTGCATATGCGCCATTGCCATTACCGGAATAAAGTGGCCGATGTGCAGGGAGTCTGCGGTCGGGTCTATGCCGAGGTAAAACGAAACGGATTCGCTTTCCAGCAGTTTATGCAAATCCTCTTCATAAACGGTCTGCGCAATAAAACCGCGCTCTTTTAAAGTGTCTAATACGTTCATTTGTGTTCTCCTTTTATTTCGTAACATTTAGCATGCTGGTGTTTTTATGGATGCGTTTGTGTGGCAATGACAAACCTATAATAGCGATTTTTTCCCAGCTTGACAATCATTTCACCCTGCACAAAATCATTTTCTGTGATGATTTTTGCTGTGTCCGTCATTTTACAGCCGTTGAGGGATAGGCCATGTTGCTGTATCAGCCGGCGTCCCTCGGAGTTGGAGGCAATCAGGCCATGCCTGTGCAGCAGCGTAACCAGCGGAATTTCCAGTGTGGGGCAAAGGAAGCAGGGCATATCCTTCGGGTTCTGCCCTTTGGCGACGGATTCATATCGTGCCCTGCAATCTGCAATTACGGCCTCGCCGTGATACAGGCGCACAATTTCCGCGGCATATCGTCTGTGTGCTTCCACGATATCCTCGTGTAGCCAATGTATGTACGCTTCCTTTGGGATATCCGTCGTCAGGCGAAAATACTCCTCCAGTACCGTATCGGGTATTTTCATCGCTTTTTCGTACATGATTTCCGGCGCTTCGTCTATGCCTATATAGTTGTCCAGCGATTTGCTCATCTTCTGTTTACCGTCCAACCCCACCAACAATGGGAATGTAATGACAGTCTGCGGCTCCTGCCCGTAGGCTTTTTGCAGCTCCCGCCCTACCAGGAGATTAAAGGTCTGGTCTGTGCCGCCCAGCTCTATATCCGCATGGATCGCTACCGAATCATAGCCCTGTACCAGGGGGTAAAGCATTTCGTGCATGCCGATGGACTGTTCGTTCTGAAAGCGCTTTTGAAAATCCTCCCTCTCCAGGAGCTGTGCCAAGGTATATTTGCTCATGAGCGATATGACTTCCCGAAAACTCAATTTTTCCAACCACTCCGAATTATACACGATGCGTGTTTTGGCGGGATCCAGTATCTTGATAACCTGCTCAAAATAAGTCTGCCCGCTGGCGCGCGTTTCCTCTATGGTCAGCGCCGGTCTGGTTTTGGATTTGCCGGACGGATCGCCTATGGCAGCCGTATAGTCGCCGATGATGAATACGATTTCATGGCCGCAGTCCTGCATTTTTCTCATCATGCGCAGGACGACTGTATGCCCCAGATGGATATCGGGGCGCGTCGGGTCGGCACCCATTTTGACAATGGCTTTCTTTGTATTCAATTTTTTGAGCAATCTCTCCTCATCTATGATTTGGATGGCGATTTTTCGGATTTCCTGCACAAGTATTTCGTTTGACAGCATTGCGTTACACCGATTCTTTCTGTAATAAAAAAGCGCCCATCCTCTCTACGAGGAAGGCGACACAAGCCACGGTACCACTTCCGTTTATTTTGCGCAACATAAAAACAGGCAAAACCTCTATGCGCTGTAATCGGCGCACCGACCTTCCCTACATTGCTTCAGGTTGGGGCTCCAAGGTGTATTCACAAAGGGTGGATAGCCTTATCACAGCGCGCAGCGATTGTTTGCAACCGCCGACAGAAAGGCTCTCTGCGTATCCTGACCTTGCTACTATCCTTGTCATAGCGTTTTTTATTATAAATTGTTTTCTGCTGTATGTCAATGCTTTGTAAGCCTTATACCTGCTTGCTTTGCTTGCGAAAAAGCAGGCTGTGCGGTATAATAAAGAAAAATGCCCATGGAGGTAACATATGTCTCACGATTTGAAGATTGCACAGAGTGTGACACTCAAACCCATTACCCAGATCGCACAAAGTCTGCATCTGCCGGAGGATGCCATCAGCCAGTACGGAAAGTACATTGCCAAAGTCGATGCCAACAGCATTGCCAAGAAACCCCTGCACGCCAAATTGATATTGGTGAGCGCCGTTCATCCCACACCGGCAGGCGAGGGCAAAACCACCGTCAGCGTCGGCTTGGCGGATGGCATGCGCAAGATTGGCAAAAGCGTATGTCTGGCGTTGAGAGAACCATCTTTAGGCCCTGTGTTCGGTATTAAGGGCGGCGCGACAGGCGGCGGTATGAGCCAGGTGCTGCCGATGGAGAATATCAATCTCCACTTTACCGGCGATTTGCACGCCATCACCACAGCAAACAACTTATTGGCTTCTCTGCTCGACAACCATATACAACAGGGTAATGCCTTAAATATAGATCCGCGCACCGTTACCTGGCATCGCTGCCTGGATGCAAACGACAGGCAGCTGCGTAAAATTATATCCGGTCTGGGCGGCACTCTGCAAGGCGTGCCGCGAGAGGATAGCTTCGTTATTACGGCGGCCAGCCAGGTAATGGCGACCTTCTGCCTCTCCGAAAACATTGCCGATTTGAAGCAAAACCTTGCTAAACTGGTTGTGGCGAAAAGTTACGACGGTACCTATATCACCGCCGGCATGCTCCATGCCGAAGGCGCCATGACTGCCTTGCTCAAAGATGCCTTCTCACCCAACCTGGTGCAGACCATAGAGGGCACACCCTGTCTGATGCATGGAGGTCCCTTTGCCAATATCGCGCACGGATGCAACAGCATTTCTGCCACCAAAACAGCCATGCGACTGGTGGACTATGTAGTCACCGAAGCCGGCTTTGCAGCAGATCTGGGTGCCGAAAAATTCCTGGATATCAAGTGCCGAAAAGCCGGCATCTGGCCGGATACCATGGTGCTGGTTGCCACCATTCGCGCGCTCAAGTACCAGGGTGGGGCAAAGGACTTAAAGGTGGAAAATCTAGAAGCCTTAAGCGAGGGCATGCAGAATCTTATCGCCCATGCCACACGCACAAAAGCGGTATTCCATGTGCCGGTTGTGGTAGCCATCAATCGATTTGATACCGATACCGAAGCCGAAATACAGCTTCTACGCGACAAACTGCAAGCCCTGTCCATCCCCTTTGCCTGCAGTACAGCCTATGCCAATGGCGGAGAGGGCGCCGTGGATTTGGCAAAAACCGTTTGCGAAAGCATCGCGGGCAATGAAAACAGCACGCCAAGCTATGCCTATGATCTGGAAGACAGCATCAAGATCAAAGTGGAAAAACTGGCGTCCAAAATCTATGGCGCAGACGGTGTAAAATATAGTGCAAAAGCCGAAAAAATCATAGCCGATTTAGAGAAACAGGGCTATGGAAATCTGCCCATATGTGTTGCCAAAACACAATACTCCTTTAGTGACGATAAGTCGCTGGGCAATGTACCTGAAGGCTTTCATATCAATGTTGAAAATGTGGAGCTGTCCAACGGCGCAGGCTTCATTGTCATCATCACCGGCGACATCATGACCATGCCGGGCTTGCCGAAAGTGCCGGCAGCCAATCATATTGATGTGGACGATGCGGGGCGTATTGACGGTTTGTTCTAAAACAATATAATAATGAAACGAGGTTTTCCTCGTTTCATATTTTCAAAAAATGTGCATATAACTTATGTAAATATGGAATGCTAAGGAGAAACCATGACAGACTTACAGATGGAATTGTTATCGCTGCTGCGCAAGGATTGCCGTACACCGTTGGAACAACTGGCAATCATGGTAGGTAAGAGCCTAGCCGAAACCGCTGAAGCAATAGAGGGTTTGGAGCAAGATAAAATCATACTGCGCTACATGCCCATTGTAAACTGGGATAAAACCGATCGCGCCTATGTCGAGGCAATGATAGAAGTCAAAGTAACGCCGCAAAAGGAACAGGGGTTTGATGCCTTGGCAGCCAGAATATATCAGTTTGAGGAGGTCAAAAACCTGTACCTCATGAGCGGCGATTACGATCTGCTGCTGTTGGTGGTAGCGCCGGATTTAAAACGTCTTGCCATGTTTGTGAGCGAAAAACTCAGCACATTTGAGTCGGTGCTAAGCACTTCTACCAGTTTTGTGCTCAAGCGCTACAAAACCGAAGGGGTTATTTTTGACGATGCCAATGCAGGTGATGACAGATTGGTGGTAAGCCCCTAATGGATTATACAAAACATCTCAACAAAGCCATAGACAAAGTGCCGCCGTCGGGCATACGAAAATTTTTTGATGTGGCGGCTACCATTCCCGACGTCATCTCTTTGGGCGTGGGGGAGCCGGACTTCAAAACGCCCTACGCTGTTCGGGAAGAAGCCATCGGCTTGCTTGTACAGGGTAAAACCCAGTACAGCGCCAATGCAGGGCTGCTAAGCCTGCGCAAGGAAATTGCCTATTACTTGAAGCAGCGATTTGGTATAAGCTACGATCCGCACAATGAAATTATTGTAACAATTGGGGCAAGCGAGGCCATAGATCTTTCACTTCGTGCTATCATAAATAGTGGGGACGAAGTGCTGGTACCCGAGCCGAGCTATGTCAGCTACAGTCCGAATGTCATTTTTGCAGGCGGAATACCGAAGCCCATAGTAACCCGCGCAGAGGATGGCTTCCGTTTACAGCCCAAGGATTTGGAAGCTGCGATTACGGATAAAACCAAAGCCATTATCATGCCTTACCCAAACAACCCTACAGGCGCGATTATGGATGAGGATACCCTGCAGGAGATTGCAAAGATTGTGGTAAAACATGACTTGCTTGTCATCAGTGACGAAATCTATGCCGAGCTTAGTTATGCGGACAGACCCCATGTTGCAGTTGCTGGCCATCCCGATCTGTGGGCGCGCTGCATCACCATCAACGGCTTTTCCAAAGCTTTTGCCATGACCGGCTGGCGTATAGGTTATTTGTGTGCGCCGGAGCCGCTCACCAAAACCATGCTGAAAATCCATCAGTATGTTATCATGTGTGCGGCTACCCCCTCGCAGGCAGCGGCAGAATACGCTCTGCAATGCGGCAGAAAAGACGGCTATAGCGATATCACCCGTATGAAAACCAGCTATAACCAGCGTCGTAGGCTCATGCTCGACGGTTTTCGCAAAATGGGTCTGGATTGTGAGGAACCGCTCGGTGCGTTTTATCTTTTCCCCTCTATTCAAAGGCTTGGGATTTCGAGCTTTGACTTTTGTACACAGCTGCTGCAAAGTAAAAAAGTTGCCTGTGTGCCCGGCACGGCCTTTGGCGCCAGCGGCGAGGGTTATATCCGCGTCAGCTATGCCACCGGCGTAGAAAAACTGATGCGCGCCTTGGAGCTGATTTCCGAATTTATAGCCGAATTAGAAAGGAAATGAACTGTTGAAACGATTATTCAGTATCTTATTATTGTTGCTTGTGAGCGTGCAGCCCACCCATGCCGAGGAGGAGTTCTCCCTGGGCGATTTGGTGAAGGATGAGGCGAAGCCTGTCAGCATTGATGAAGCCCCTTTTTTGGAGGAAAAATCCGAAAATGAGGAAGAAAGCTATATGGAACCCGACGGTTCCGTGCTGATTACCATCACGGCTGCAGGCGACGTGACCATAGGCGGCGATGTGCGTAAAAAGAAAAAGTCTTTGTTTGACATTGAGCTGGCTAAGCAGAATGAAGATATTCATTTTCCGTTCCGTAACGTGAAATCAATATTTGAGGCCGATGATATGACCCTTGTCAATTTTGAGGGTACGCTGACCACAGCCGGCATCAATCAGGAGAAGAAGGGAAACAGCTTTTTGTTCTCCGCCCCGCCCTCCTATGTAGAGATGCTTCCGGGCAATTCTATCGAGGCGGTGGCACTGGAAAACAATCACGTGATGGATCATGGGCAGGATGGCTACGACGAAACCATGCGCACGCTGGAAGCGGCCGGTGTTGTCTATTCCAATGCCGATAAACTGGGTGTGTTTGAGGTAAAAGGCGTGCAGATTGCCATGCTTTCCTATCAGACTTTCAACGGTTTATATCCCAAGCTGCATGAGCAGGTGCCCAGAGACGTTGCCGCAGCCAAGGAAAAATATCCCATCGTTATCGTAAGCTATCACTGGGGCGAGGAACTGGATTACTGGCCAAACGATAAACAGCAAAAACTGGGTAAAGCAACCATAGACGCCGGCGCCGACCTTGTGCTGGGTCACCACAGCCACCGCATCAACCCCATTGAGGAATACAACGGCAAATATATTGTATACAGCTTGGGTAACGCCTCCTTTGCAGGAAACAGCAAGCCCAGCGATATGAGCACGTTCCTGTTTCAGATTCGCTTCCGTGTATTGAACGGTGCAGCTGCTTCTGAAGGCTTCCGCATCATTCCCTGCCGCATCAGCTCCCGCACCGATTATAATGATTTTGCGCTCACGCCCTACGATAAGGAGTTCAATATTGAAAGCGTGATCAATACACTGATCAAAAACGGCAAACATATTGATAACCCTGTATCCAAATATCCCTTGGAGTTCTGATATGTCTAAACAAGCGTTGATTATGGATGAGATGGCGCTCAAGCGTGCTCTGGCGCGTATTGCTCATGAGATTGTGGAGCGCAACGACGGCGTGCAGGATGTATGCCTGATCGGCATCAAACGCCGCGGCATTCCCCTTGCCAAGCACTTGGCGGAGCTTATTTTGAGCTTTGAAGGGGTGTCGGTGCCGGTGGGGGAAATCGACATCACCTGGTATCGCGATGATTTGAGCGTGGCACAAAAGGATCCTTTGTTTCAAGGATGTACGGTGGATTTCGATATCAAGGATAAGATCGTTGTGCTGGTGGATGATGTAATTTATACTGGCAGAACAGCGCGTGCCGCTTTGGATCAGGTGATGGATATTGCCAGACCTAAGCGTGTGCAGTTGGCTGTATTGATAGACAGAGGACATAGAGAACTGCCGATTCGACCGGATTATGTTGGTAAAAACCTGCCTACCAGCAATAAAGAAGTGGTAAAGGTGATGGTTCCGGAGTTTGACAGTCAATACAGCGTAATGCTTTACAGCGACAGAGGAGAAGCATGATACATCCCAATATCACACATAGTCGTTTTGTATTTGGCTCGGTATCATGGTATGCCGTGCTTATCGTTATCGGAATTCTGCTTGCAACCCTGCTCGGCACCAAAGAGGAGAAGCGAAAGGGTCTACCTAAGGACTTTTTACTGGATGTGATACTACTTGCGATACCCTTTGGTGTCATTGGTGCCAGGCTCTATTTTGTGGCCTTTCAACTTCCATATTACAGCCGCCACCCGGCAGAGATTTTTGCACTGTGGGAGGGCGGCCTTGCCATATACGGAGCTGTTATCGGTGGTTTTTTTGCGGTGCTTTTGCTTTGCAAAAAACGAAAAGTCAGCTTGGCAAAGACGCTGGACGCGATGGTTCCGGGGCTTATTTTAGCGCAGGCAATCGGCCGCTGGGGCAACTTTTTTAATATGGAAGCCTATGGCGCGCAGATTCTGAACCCCTCCCTGCAGTTTTTCCCTGTGGCGGTATATATTCCGAATGAAGGCTACTTCATGGCGACCTTTTTTTACGAATTTGTGTGGAATATGATGGTATTCACCCTGCTTTGGAGCAAGCGAGAATGCATACTGCACGATGGCGATACCACACTGCAGTATTTTGGATTCTATGCCGCCGGGCGCACCTTTATCGAAGGCTTGCGCAGCGACAGTCTGTATCTGTTTGACATTCGTGTTTCGCAGCTGCTCAGCGTGCTGGTGTTAACGGCAGTATTTCTCTATCTGCTGCACAGAATCCTTAAAAAAGAAGGCTTGAAAAGCTTTTTTTGGGGGATACCTCTGTTCTTTGCGGTGGCGGTAACAGGCATCCTGCTGCAGATACAGATTGTAAGCATACTGTTCAGCGGCCTGTTCATGTGTTTGATTGTGCTTTTGCGTGACTTGCGCAGCGCCAAACTCGGTGTCGTGTTTGCACTCGCTACGGTGGTGGCTTCGTTTATGAACGCCTATCAAGCGGCGCTGCTTTGCTTTATGCTTGGCAGCAGCTGCGCTCTCTACGCTTTGTTGGAAGGAGAAAAAGAATGAGAAACTTGACAATGATGACCGATCTCTATCAGCTTACCATGATGTACGGCTATTATAAGCACGGCATGCATCGTCATAAGGCGGTGTTCGATCTGTTTTTCCGCAAGCGCGGCGAATTGACGACACTGGCGGTGGCGGCAGGACTGGAGCAGGCGATAGAGTATGTAAAAAATCTCGGCTTTACAGAAGAGGATATCGCATATCTGCGCTCCCTACAGCTTTTTGACGAGGAATTTCTTTCCGTACTTAGGGATTTGCGCTTTACGGGCGATATTTATGCCGTGCCGGAGGGCACCATCGTGTTCCCCATGGAGCCTTTGGTGCGCGTCTATGCCCCCATTATGGAGGCGCAGCTTTTGGAAACAGCTTTGTTGAATATTATCAATCACCAGACTTTGATTGCCACCAAAGCGCATCGTGTGGTGACTGCTGCCGCAGGCGACCTGGTGATGGAATTCGGTCTGCGTCGTGCGCAGGGTCCCGATGCCGGTATCTATGGCGCGAGAGCCGCCATCATCGCAGGCTGTAATTCCACCAGCAATGTACTGACCGGAAAAATCTACGATATTCCGGTTTCAGGCACCCATGCACACAGCTGGGTAATGAGCTTTGATACGGAATTAGAGGCCTTCCGTGCTTATGCGCGTACCTTCCCGGACGCCTGCCTGCTTTTGGTGGACACCTACAATACGCTCAAAAGCGGTGTACCCAACGCCATTACCGTATTTAAGGAGCTGCGCGCGCAGGGTCACGAACCCAAAGGCATTCGCTTGGACAGCGGCGATATCGCGTATCTAAGCATACAGGCAAGGCGCATGCTGGACGAGGCGGGCTTCCCCGATGTAAAAATCGTCGCATCCAGCGATCTGGATGAGGAAACCATTTGGGATTTGAAGGCGCAGGGTGCCAGAGTCGATTCCTGGGGCGTAGGCACCAAGATGATTACAAGCTACGACAATCCGGCTTTGGGCGGCGTGTATAAAATGGCCATTGAAGAAGTGGACGGTGTACGCTATCCCCGCTTGAAACTGAGCGAGAACCCCGAAAAAGTAACCAATCCCGGCTTTAAGAAGCTCTATCGTATCTATAACGAGGAGGGCTATGCTTTGGCGGACCTGATCGCGCTGGAGCATGAGGTATACGACAGCAGTCAACCGCTTACGATTTTTGACCCTGTGGATACATGGAAGCAGATGACGCTGGAAAACTATCGAATGCGTGAGCTCTTTGTGCCGGTGTTTGTAAACGGCGAGCCGGTGTACCAAAGCCCGACACTGGCAGAAATCAGGGAATATGCAAAAAAAGAGCAGGATAGCTTTTATAGCGAATACAAGCGTTTGCACAAGCCGCATCGCTATAAAGTAGACTTGAGCCAGGAACTTTGGGATATGCGTCAGGCTCTTTTGCGCGACATCAGCAAATCCATCAAAAATAAATAAATACATTTATGAACAACCAGCTTAAAACAATAATATATGGACTGGGTGCAAGCCTAATCGGCAGAAAATTCAATTTTCGCGCTCCGCAGCACATAGGCAACATATGCCATCCAAACCACTTCCTGCGTGTTTTGCAGTCCCAGAATACGCAGGATTTTGCCATTGCTTTTTTGGATAAAAATGGGGAGGATGCGTTTTTGACATCCTCTGTCCATATTACGCAGGATACGCCCTTTCGCTTGGCATCAGTTACAAAGTTTGTGATCGGCATAGCCGTTCTGCGTTTGCAGGAAAAAGGAAAGCTGGATATCCATGCAGATGTTTCCGACTATTTGGGCTATTTTTTGCGCAATCCGAAGCATCCGGATACAGCAATTACACTGCGCCATATATTGAGCCACAGTTCCGGACTGTTAGACAGCCCTGCCTATTTTGCGGCAATGCAGTCCTTAAAACCCTTTCAGGATGTCCTTGCCTTCCATGATGGCAAGCCAGGGGCACGTTTTGTCTATTCCAACTTTGCATATGGTCTTGTGGAAATCATGCTGGAGCGCATTACGGGGCAAGCTTTGGAAACCATTTTAGAGCAGGAAGTTTTTGCTCCATTGGGTATAAAAGGGACGCTGTTTCCGAATATGGACAGCGGCATTCCCCCTATTTACCGTGTGTTTCCCAAGCGCAACGCGCCGAACTATGTTTTGAATAACAAGACCATAGAGGAAAATAAAGCCTATATTTTACGCCCCCTGGAAGAGCGTTATATCAAAGCGGCTGGCGCGCTGTTCATGAGCGCCAAAGACCTGTTGATTTTATTAAAGGCTTTGCTGCATGATGTTGCAGGCAAAGAGCCAACATTGCTTAGTCATGCGAGTATTAAAATCATGCATACTTCTTGTGTGGACTATCCCAAACCGGAGCGCAGACTGTATCACGGGCTATCTACACTGATTGTGGAAGATTCCCGTATCTGGAAGGGCAGGCTCTATGGACATCAGGGTTTCGCCTATGGCGCTGTAAACGGTGTGTTCTACGATCCCGTTAAACAGGCTGCTTTTGTCAGTCTCAACGCCGGCACCAGAGAGTGGCGTAACGGGCATTTCTCCATATGCACCGAGGAATTGCTGCAGGCTTATGCCAAGGAGCTGGCTTGATGGATATTGTCAGCAAGATTGTGCGGGATCAAAAACAGGTTGAAATCTTTTTTAACGAGGATAAAAAACTGTTTCTGTCCTGGCGCATATTCCGTGCACATCGTTTGCAAGAGGGAGAAACGCTGGATTTGCGCGCGTATTTGCCGCGTATTGCAGAAGCCCAGCGCAAAGAGGCTTTGCAAAAAGCCATTTCCCTTATCGCCGTCAAAGACAGAAGTACGGGTGAAATCCGAGAGGCTTTGTCAAGGCGAAAGTATGGTAAATCCGTGATAGAGCATGTCATACAGCGATTGGAGCAGGAAGGTTTACTCAGCGACAGTAACTTTGCCCTTGCCTTTGCCAAAGCAAAGATGAGCCAGGGGTTTGGTAAGCAACGCATTGTGCAGGGTTTACTGAAGAAAGGCTTGCCTGCCCATGTGGCACAGCAAGCATTGGATGCACTGCACTACGAGGAGGAAGCGCTCATACATGCCCGCAGGCTGGCAGAGAAATACGCCAAACGCTATGAAGCACTGGATTTTTCCACCAGACAAAGAATCAAAATGGCGCTGCTTCGCAAGGGATATTCCATGGACATTGCCGTACATGCGGTGGATAGAATGGAATAAACGGATAGTGCTTGTTTGAAACACAATACTGTAAACTGCTGATTTTCATAAAAAAAACAAGAAATTCTGCTGTTCGGGGAAAATTATATCCCCAATAAACGGCAGCTTTTCATTGCCCATATGCTTAAATTATGCTATACTGAACAATGGAATTTGATACGAAAGGGTGATTTTCATACAAAGCGCAGCCGTGGTATCGCTGGGTTGCCCCAAAAACACCGTAGATACTGAAATCATGCTACATCAGTTGGAGAAAGAATACCGCATCACCGATGATTTTCATACAGCCGATGTGCTTATCGTCAATACCTGCGGCTTTATCAAAGACGCAAAGGAAGAGAGCATCAGCACCATATTCGAGCTTGCCGAAATCAAGCGCGATACTGATAAAATACTGATTGTAACAGGTTGTTTGTCACAGCGTTACAGCGAGGATCTGCTCCAGGACATTCCGGAAATCAACTTCTGCATGGGAGTGGAGCAGTATCTGAATATATTGCCTGCCATACAGCGGGCGAAACAAGGCGAGCGCTTTGCGCTCTGCGATCGTTTGCCGGTGGCGCTTATTGGCAAACGCAAGCTTATTACCCCCAGACATACCGTGTATGTAAAAATATCGGAGGGCTGCAACAATGCCTGCAGTTTCTGCGCCATTCCCATGATACGCGGAAGATATCGCAGCGTACCCATGGAGGATGTGCTGGCAGAGATGGAAAGCTTGGTGGCACAGGGCGCCAAAGAGATTATATTTGTCGCAGAGGATACCACACGCTACGGGGTAGACCTCTATAAAAAACCAATGCTGGCAGAGCTTTTGACCGAGGCAGCAAAGATTCCGAATCTGCGCCGCATTCGTCTGCATTATTG
>JBHADM010000029.1:0-11717 GCA_041855045.1 Bacillota bacterium
GACTTAATATCCGCATACTTTCCGCCTATATTATCACTGGCTGCACAAGCGCTCAACATGACAAGTATGCAAAGTAAATACAGAAATACTAAAAATCTTTTCATACTTGTCTCCTAATTCTTAGCCATAGGCAGCTCTACAAAAAACTCTGCGCCATGGCCGTAATCGCTTTCCACATAAATATTGCCGCCATGCAGCATAACCATCTGATGCACTATGGATAAGCCCAATCCGGTACCGCCTGTATCACGGCTTCTGGCCTTGTCAATGCGATAGAAGCGATCGAAAATATGATTAATATCTTTCTTGGGGATGCCCGGTCCGTTATCCTTAACCGAGAACACGACCACTTTACCTTTACGATAGAGATTGACGTTGATTTCGCCATCGGCTTCCGTATACTTGATTGCGTTGTCTATCAAGTTGTTGATAATATGGTGCATCTTTGCGGAGTCCGCGTAAATATCGATGTCTTCCTCCACATGGATAAAGAGCTTTTTATGGTGTTTTTCAGCGTATAAGCGCATTCTGCCGCTGATATCCGTGACCAGGTCGGACAGCGAAAACAGGCTTTTATTTAAGCTGATTTGCTTGTTATCCAGTGTAACCAGTGTGAGTAAGTCTTTTACGACACTGTTTAGTCGGTCAATTTCGCGGTTGACATCGGTGAGGAACTCTTTGCGCAGATCCGCATCCATACTTTCCTCATACAATACACTTTCAACCAGAATTTTCATTGTGGATAAGGGTGTTTTGAGCTCATGGCTGGCATTAGAAATGAACTGACTGCGGCTTTTTTCCAGATTTTCAAGCTTCTCGCTCATATTGTTGAAGGTAGCGGAAAGCTTTTTGATCTCGTAGGAGCCTTTTTCCTCGACACGTACGGAAAAGTCACCCTTACCCATTTCTTTAATACCCTGTGTCAGACGATTGATGGGAGTTGTAATAACAGCCGCCAAAATAAAGGACAATAGCAGCGATATCATTGCAGTAAGCAGGAAAAACACCAGAATATTGTTCTGCAGTACGTTAAGATTGTTCATTACATCGTCCAAAGAGGCCGAAAATAAAACAATCCCCTGCACACCCCTGCCTTCCAGAATAATGGCAGATGTGCAAACATTGATCCACTTCATCGCGCCGTTTTGAATCGCATTGATGGGATTGCTGTCCAAATTGTACACGCCATAGCCAAAAGTCTGTTCACCATTGATAATGGTGGCGGTTTCTGCTAAACTGATGCGCATTCCTTCTGCCCTGGCATAGGTATCGGCAATTACTTTGCCGCTGGCATCCAGTATCATAAGCCTGCCGTCGTTTTCCCCTGCCAAGCGTTCTATGGCATGGTTCAAGCCGCTGATATCCCGATTCAAAAACAATTGCGTAACGCTGACAGCCATTTTTTCCACGCTATACTTGTCGTTACGCATTCTTTGATTCAATTGGTAATTGCCGACTAAAGAGATGGTTGTACTGGCAATTGCAAAAAAGGAAGTAATCAACAATAGGAGGAAAACAAGTACAATGTTCCAGCGTATAGAGCCAAACAGCTTATTAACCCTTGTCTGTAAAATAATAGCCAACCCCCCACTTGGTAAAAATATACTCCGGATGTGAAGAATCCAGCTCAATTTTTTCGCGCAGTCTGCGTATATGCACGTCTACCGTTCTGGCATCGCCGGTATAATCATATTTCCAAACGGATTCCAGCATTTGTTCACGCGTAAAAACTTTGCCGCGATTGTTGATAAACATCAGGAGCAGATCAAATTCCTTGGCTGTCAGACGCACTTCCTTGCCACGCAAAACCAGCACGCGGTTGGTCGTGTTGACCTCCATATCGTGTATACGAATAAGATTTTGGTTTTCCACATTGGTCATACGGCGAAGAATGGTGCGTATGCGCGCTTTTACTTCCAAAATATTGAAGGGCTTGGTCATATAGTCGTCTGCGCCATACTCAAGACCGAGAATTTTATCCATGTCCTCACCCTTGGCAGTCAGCATAATAATGGGAACATTGCTCACTTCACGAATTTTTTGGCAAACAGTAATGCCGTCCAGTTTTGGAAGCATTACATCCAGCAATATCATATCAAATTTACCCGTGTTGAACTTTTCGAGGGCTTCTTCACCATCGATGGCCGATTCGGTCTCATAACCGTCCTGTTCCAGAGTATATTTTAAGCCTTTAATCAAAAGCGGTTCGTCGTCGACGAGCAAAATTCTTTTCGCCATGCTCATCCTCCCAGATGATTTTATATATCAATTATTCTACTATAATCACACAAATATTACAAGCAATTCCGATATTCTTTTGCTTGCATAGAAAACTGCAAATTGATATGATAGTAAAAATACTTTAGTGAAAGGCGGTGCGAACGGCAGTGGATTGGATGCTTGTGACAGATGCGGAAAAATCCGATACTCAGCAAGTTTTGAAGCTGTTTAACAGCAATTTGGACTTTTGGATGTTGGGCGGCGAAGAAGAACCCAATCAAGGCAGTTTGCAAAAAATATGCACATCTTTACCACCCAATACCCAGTCCACACAAAAGACGGTCTATTTACTGTACAAAAAAAGCAATCTGATAGCTTTGCTGGACTTGGTACACGGATTTCCCGATGAGGACTGTTTGTATATAGGATTGTTTATGGTGCATGCCGATTGGCAGGGACAGGGTATCGGCAAACAAATCATCACGGAGTTGGAGAGCCGCTATCGCCAAACACCCTATACACGCCTCCGCTTGGGCGTGTACGACCGCAATACCGGTGGACTGGCATTTTGGAAAAAAATGGGCTTTGTTGTAATCAAACAGGTTAAAAGCGATAACAATCCGCAGTACAACGGCCTTGTTCATGTGATGGAAAAAAACCTTTAACAGGCGCTTTGCGCCTGCTTTCTTTACATATTATTCCTTGCGTTATATAATAGTCAGGTAACAGAAACCATGTTCTGATTACATCGTTCCAAACATATTTTAAGCGTAGGGCATCCAATAGGAGCCCGAACGGAGGTAAAAAATTGAATATTCGTAAAACCACGAGAAATTTGGTAGCCAATGCGCTGCTATGCGGAATCACTATTTTATTAGGATTCACGCCACTTGGCATGATACCGCTGCCCATTCTATCACCAACGACGGTGCATATACCGGCCTTGATTGCAGCAATATATCTCGGCTATAAAAACGGCTTGGTGGTGGCGCTTTGCTTTGGGCTTGTAAGCCTAACGCGCGCTATACAGCAACCGATAGGGCTGACGGTATTCTTTATGAATCCGCTGATTGCCATATTGCCCAGACTGAGCATACCGCTCACCGCCTATTATTCTTATAAGCTGTTTCAAAAAATCACGAAAAAAGATTTTACCGCTATATCTCTTGCCGCCTTTTCAGGCTCACTTTCCAACACGGTTTTCACATTGGGAAGCATACAGCTGTTTTACGGCGAACAGCTGACACAAATAGTCAATAACGCCATACAGACGGGAGCTACATCCGCAGAATATATGAACAACGCCTCGACCTACCTGCTTTCCGCCATCGCCATCCCTTACGGCTTATCGGAGTCCATCGTATCCGCCGTGATTGTGCCCATCATAATTGTCACTTTAAAAAAAGCCATTAGAAATTAAGGAGTAAACATGATACTGACACTGGATATAGGCAACAGCAACATCAAAATCGCCGCCTTTCAAAATGGCGAAATGAAGCACTATTGGAGAGTATCTACCAATTACCAGTACACCTGTGACGAGTATGGCATGGTGGTGTTGGATTTCTTCACGGTTGCCAAAATAGATATAAAAGACATCGACGGCATCATCATATCCAGTGTGGCGCCCACCATCAACTACACCATAGAGCATATGTGCACGCTGTACTTCAATATTAAGCCCATGTGGGTGCTGCCCGGCATGAAAACAGGCATCAATATCAAGTATGAAGTACCGCAGCAGCTGGGCAGCGACCGTATTGCCAACGCTGTTGCCGCCTATCATCTATACGGCGGTCCCTGCATATACATAGACTTTGGCACCGCGACCACCTTTGGCGCAATTGACAAACATGGATCCTTTATTGGCGGCTGTATCTGCCCCGGCATACGCGTGGCAAGCGAGGCTTTGGTAAGCGGAACGGCAAAGCTGAACCGCTTTGAATTTGTAAAGCCGCCTACCGCCATATGCAAGACCACCACAAGCAACTTGCAGTCCGGATTGATATATGGCTATATCGGCCAAGTAAGCTATCTGATAAAAAAATTCAAACAGGAAATGCGGGAGCCCAACGCATTTGTGGTAGCAACCGGCGGTATGGCTCGCTTGATTGCAGAAGACGTAAAAGAAATCGATCGATTGGATGGCTCCCTGACGCTCAAAGGGCTCAATATATTGTACGAAAAAAACATGGGGAATGAATAAAGACAAATTATTAAAATTAAAAAGCTCGTTTTGTAACGAGCTTTTTGATTGCTGTAAAATTAGGCGCAAATAAATCGGAATAATGAGTCCAGTTCCCTGTCCACCTCGGGATGGAACTGGACGCCGATGATATTGTCCGCGTATTCTATGCCTTCCAAAGATCCATCCGTTGATTTTGCCACCACAGAAAGCGCCATCGAAGGGTTGTTGACAGCGTAGTTGTGCATGGAACTAACTCGCAAGCTATCTCGCTGCACTATACGATACAGGTGAGAGTCGCGCTCTATCTGTACTTCATGCTTAGTAGGCTCGATGTTGTCTCGCGTGATATTATGTTCCCAATGCCCCTTCACAGGTAAGACAAACATATGTTTCTCCCGCTTCATCTGCAGGTATAAATCAAGCAAATCCCCGTTGAATCCGCGTTTCTTACTCTCCTCTAATACGCAAAAAAAGGAATGTATTACCTGCATACCAAGGCAAATGCCCAGTAACTTCTTATGATGACGATAACAGTACTCAACAACCTGAAAATGATAAGGATGAATTTGCAGGCCGCCTGTAATCAGAAATCCGTCAAAGCCTTCGAGTGCTTCGATATCCAGCTTGCCGTCGTGCGCAAGTAAACCCAGTGCAAGCCCTCCGTTTTCTTCAATACGCTTGACATAGCCATTCACAAATTCGTAGCGATCCGAATAGGGGTCATCGTTCTTAAACAATTTTGCGGAAGGTATAATTCCTATGCGCTTTTTAGGCATGTTTGGCCTCCGTGTTCAGCGCGTTGATGTGTTTGCGCCAATGTCCTTTTTTATAATATACAATGCTCAGAATGCCACTGATAAAATGGCTTAAAATATGACCATAGACTATCATAACCGGCAAGCCTTGCGGATTGACGGCACTTTTGCTAAGCTCCACCAGCAAATATGCCATGGGGATACGCAAAGCCAGCAAACAGAACATCGCAATCCACATAGGTGTGGTGCTGTCGCCTGCACCGCGCATCACGCCGCCAAGCACTTGTGTAAAAGTAACCATGACGAAACCAACGGAGTATATGCGCAAGAATACCCCCGCATGTTCCAAGATTTCATCGGTATTGGTAAATATTCTTGCAAACTCCTCACCAAAAAGCATTATCATGCCCATCATCAACATCGAGGATGTTATCCCCACCTTTATGGTGGCGTTTGCGCCTGCTTTTACCCTATCCATCTTCAGCGCACCGACATTCTGCGCAGTAAAGGTGGTGGCCGCCACAGAGAAGGTCATAATGGGCAACATGATAAAATTATCGACACGCAGCGCCACAGAAAAAGCGGTTACCACTGCCGGACCGAATGTGTTATACAGAACCTGCAAAAATAAAAATGCAAGGGAATAAAAACTCTGTGTAACCGCATTGGGCGCACCGAGCCGAAACATTTGCCCGCTGACGGCACGATCCACACGCATATATTGAAAGCTGTTATCAAAAACATCCCGCATACGATGCAGACGTATTGCACAAAGCATGGCGCTGCCAAATTGTGAAATAATGGTTGCAAGGGCTGCACCAAAGACACCCATTTGAAAGTCGCGCACAAACAAAATATCCAGCGCAATATTCATTATCGTGGATACAATAAGCGCAATCAAGGGAAACAATGAATCTCCCAAAGCGCGCAGCACACCTGTAAAAATATTATAAAAAGCAAAGCCGAATATGCCTATGAACTTTGTTTTGAGATAAACAGAGGCCATGTCCATCATCTCGTCCGGCGTTTGCAGGGCATGCAATAAGGGATCTACGGTAAAGGATCCCAAAACCATCAGCAGCAAGCTCATCAAAAACATCCATACATATGCATTGCCTATACTTCGGTTTAAGCTATCTCGATTTTTGGCACCGTAGTATTGCCCTACCAGAACACCGGTACCGGTCGAAAACGCAACGAATACAACCAATAGGAAGTTCAAAATAGGTCCCGAAGCACCCACTGCGCCCAGCGCGTGATCCCCCAAATACCGCCCTACGATAATCGCATCCACCGTGCTGTACAGCTGTTGGGCGATATTGCCTAAAATGAGCGGCAATGAAAACAGCACAATCTGCTTTATGGGATTGCCCTGTGTTAAATCCATTTGATTGCCAGCTTTCATGTTTTTTCCCTCTCTTGCCTCATACAAAGACAAACAAATTGTTTAGGCATTTTCAGACAGCGCTTCCTGCGCAATAACCGAATCAATTTTTTTGCGCCAAACTCCCTTGCGATAAAAAAATAAAGTCAATAAGCCGCTGGTGCACCAACTGATGGCATGTCCGAGCGTAATCATCGCCGGATTACCAATAGGATTTGCCGCACTTTTGCTAAGCTCCACCAGTAAAAATGCCAAAGGTGTGCGTACAAACACAACGGCAAATACGGATATCCACATGGGAGTGACGCTGTCCCCTGCGCCGCGCATTACGCCGCCCAAGACCTGTGTAAAAGTAAACATGATATATCCCACAGCCAAAATGCGCAGGAAGCTTGCAGCATACTGCAAAATTTCGTCCGTATTGGTAAAAATCCTTGCAAAATCAATGCCGAATATCAGTATCAAGCCTGCCATAATAAAAGAGGATATCAGGCCTATTTTCAATGTGGCAGTTGCCCCCTGCCTCACACGTTCCAATTGTTTTGCACCCACATTTTGTGAGGTAAAGGTTGTCGATGCAATACCGAAGGTAAATATGGGCAACATAACAAAACCGTCTATGCGCATCACAGTGGATGATGCCGTAACCACAGCGGATCCGAAGGAGTTATAGAGTCCCTGCAAGAACAGCATGGCAACGGAAAATACACCTTGTGTTACGGCATTCGGCATGCCGATGGCAAACATTTTTCGAGTGTTTACCCTATCGATATGCAGATATTTTCGGCTGGTTTCAAATATATTTTTCATCCTGTACAGTTTTACCGCGCAAAGAACGGCGCTGATGGTTTGGGCAATAATGGTAGCCAGAGCCACGCCGAATACCCCCATGCCAAAATCACGCACAAACACAACATCGAGAACAATATTCAATACGGTGGATACAATCAATGCAATCAAAGGGAAAACGGAGTCCCCCAGCGCTCTAAGAATACCGGTCAAAATATTATAGAATCCGAATCCAAGCATACCGAGGAATATCGTTTTCAAATACACTGAAGTCATGGGCAATATTTCGTCCGGCGTTTTCATAAGACGCAAAACGGGGTCGGTAACAAATAAAGCAACTATCGATAAACTAAGGCTGATGATAAATACCCAGACATAGCAGTTTCCTACGGTACGACTCAGATTTTCTCTGTCCTTTGCACCATAATATTGTCCCACCAACACGCCAGTACCGGTAGACAGCGCAACAAATACAATGATTAAAAAATTGATGATGGGAAAGGATGCTCCCACTGCACCCAAGGCATGATCGCCTATATAGCGGCTTACCACGATGGCATCGACCGTACTGTATAGTTGCTGGGCAAAGTTGCCCAAAATCAACGGTATGGAGAACAGAACAATCTGCTTCATCGGATTGCCCTGCGTTAAATCCATTTGACTTCTGTTTTTAAACATATATATCCCTAATATAGATTTCCAATTATCCTTTTATTTTGTGTAAAGACTTCAGGTTATGCGTACATCAGTGTGCCCAGTTTTTCACCGTCGAGTACGCGTATAATATTGTATGGGTCTTTGAGGCTGAACAAACGAACGGTCTTAATATCGCTTTCGTTGAGCATGGAAAATGCGCTGGCATCCATAACCTTTAAGCCCATATTCAGCGCATCCCGATAAGAAACTTTCTCCAGCAGTTTTGCGGAAACATCCTTGTTCGGATCTGCGGTATATACACCGTCAATATTTTTTGCCATGAGGATCTCATCCACCTGCATCTGTCGGGCGCGCACCACAACGGTGGTGTCCGTCGTAAAGAAGGGATGCCCCAGACCAAGCGCAAACAATACCACTTTGCCGGCATTCAGAGCATCATTGGCCTCCTGCATGTCAAATTCATCGGTAAAGCTTTGCAGCGCATAGGTGGACTGCACTATCGCTTCCACGCCCTGCTGGCGGATGGCGTCTGCCATGCACAGACAGTTTAGCATGGTGCTGAGCATGCCCATTTGATCCGCAATCACTGGGTTCATTCTCCCATCGGCCTGCCTGCCGCGCCATATATTACCCCCACCGATGACCAGACAGATTTGATACCCTTTTTTGCTGGCATTGGCTATGATTTCAGCAATGGTGTTGATTTGCTCAAAGTCATATACCTGCTCAATTTTATTGTCAGCATGCAAAGCAAGCGCTTCGCCGCTCAGTTTAATCAATACTCTTTTTTTCATATACTCATTCCCTCCAAAAATATCCACACAATTATAGCATATTTTATCGGTATAATATACTTATTTGGGTAGATTTATGATACAATAGAGTAGGTTTGCAAGCGATTTGTTTGCCGCGCGCAGATTTATGGAACTTTACAGATAAAATAATGCTGCAGCAATCAATAAGGAGTAAATATGTTTATCACACATGATTGGATAGACTATGAGATATTGGATACCGGCGACAGCTTTAAGCTGGAACGCTGGAAGGATTATATATTAAAGCGGCCGGATCCGCAGGTTATCTGGGCCAAGGCGGACACTGTCCTATGGAATAACTGTGATGCCATATACCAGCGCAGCGAAAGCGGCGGCGGGGCATGGGATTTTTTACGCAAACTTCCAGAGCGATGGATTTTAGAGTACAAAAACTGGAAATTTTATGTGCGCCCTACCGGATTCAAGCATACGGGACTTTTTCCGGAACAAGCTGCCAACTGGGATTTTATGGTAGAGCGGTGTCAAAAATACAGCGGCAGCAAGCAAGTAAAGATACTGAATTTATTCGGCTATACCGGCGGCGCAAGCGTGGCGCTTGCCAAAAGCGGCGCACATGTAACCCATGTAGATGCTGCCAAAGGCATGGTGCAGTGGGCAAAGGAAAATATGCAGCTGAACCAAGTACCCGAAAACAATGTGCGCTATATCATTGAGGACGCAAAACGTTTTGTACAACGAGAGATACGCCGGGGCAAGCGTTACGACGGCATTGTGATGGATCCGCCAAGCTATGGCAGGGGTCCCGGCGGCGAGCTTTGGAAGCTGGAGGATGAGCTACAGATATTTGTTGCACTTTGCGCGGAACTATTATCGGAAGATGCCTGTTTTTTTGTACTCAACGGCTACACCACCGGATTTTCACAGAGTGTACTGTACAACATTGTGGACCGTGAAATTGTGAAAAAATACGGCGGTTCCGTACAGGCAGACGAGCTTTGTCTACCCGTATCCGCAGGCGGGTACCTGCCCTGCGGAACCTGCGCCAGATGGACAAAGTAATGCCAGGCTTGCAGATTGTATACGAGGATAACCATCTATTAGTGGTTACCAAGCCAGCCAATATTTTAAGCCAGGGCGACGATACCGGTGATGTTTCGATGGTGGATATTGCAAAGCACTATTTGAAAGACAAGTATCAAAAGCAGGGCAATATTTACCTGGGTTTGGTTCATAGACTGGATAGACCGGTGGGCGGGCTGATGTTGCTGGCAAAGACATCCAAGGCGGCAACCAGACTAAGCGAAGCGCTTGCCAAAAAGGAGATACGACGCAGCTATCTTGCTATTGCGGAGGGTGCAATGCAGAGTATGCGCATGGAGCATTTCCTATTGCAAGATGCACAGGGATTTGTCCGCGCAACGGAAAAAAACGCCAAAGGCGCACAGATTGCCATATTAAACGCAAGCGTGCTCGCCCAAAAGGAGCGCACATCACTTTGCTATGTGGAGCTTGCCACCGGTAGAAAGCATCAAATTCGCGCGCAGTTTAAATTGTCGGGATATCCTTTGCAATATGATATGCGCTATGGCAAAGGACAAGTCGGCAAACAGATTGCGCTCTACGGCGCAGTGTTGGGATTGAGGCACCCCACTACAAAAGAAAATTTGCGTTTTGTGAGCAATCCTATCACAGACGGCAAAATAGAAAGTTTTGCTTTATACCGCAACGAGATAGAATATTTTTTAAAGACAGTAGGAGAACAGAATGAAAGAAGCATTGGCAAAAATACTATTTGATTCCATACAGAAGGTATACGAAAAAGAAATTTTGGATGTACAGAGCATCGCAGACTTGTTGGAAGTGCCTCCAAATAAGGAATTAGGCGACTACGCTTTCCCCTGCTTTCGTCTGGCAAAGGAACTGAAGGCAGCACCGCCGATGATCAGTCAGAAACTGTGCGAAAACATAAGCTCCGAGCTGGCTACGACAAAGTCTATGGGCGGCTACCTCAACTTCTTCCTGGAGCGCGAATCCTTTGCCAAGCGCGTACTGGAAAAGCTCGCGCAAGATGGAGAACAATACGGCAGCAGTGATATGGGTAAAGGCAAAACCATCTGTTTGGACTTTTCTTCCATCAATATCGCCAAACGCTTCAGCGTAGGTCATTTAAGCACCACCATGATAGGCAACAGCCTGCGCCGCATATATGACTTTCTGGGCTACCAAACCGTTGCCATCAACCATCTTGGCGACTGGGGCACACAGTTCGGAAAACTTATATACGCCTATAAAACCTGGGGAAGTCCCGAGGACTTGGAAAAAGAAGGTGTAGAAGCACTTACCCGTCTCTATGTAAAGTTTCATGACGAGGCGGAAAAAGACCCCAGTCTAAACGATGAAGGCAGACTATGGTTCAAAAAGATAGAAGAAGGCGATACCGAAGCACTCGCTTTGTTTGAAATCTTTAAAGAATTGACGTTGCGCGACAGTGAACGCGTATTTGATATGTTGGGCATCACATTTGACAGCTATGCCGGCGAAAGCTTCTACAATGACAAAATGGACAGGGTTGTTGCGGAATTAAAAGCAAAGAATCTGTTGGAAAACAGCGAGGGCGCCAGCGTGGTAAACCTCGATGCCTATGATATGCCGCCCTGCCTGATACTCAAGAAAGACGGCGCGACATTATATGCCACACGCGACATTGCAGCTGCACTGTATCGCTATGATACCTATCATTTTGACAAATGTCTGTATATCGTTGCCTACCAGCAGGATTTGCATTTTAAACAGGTATTCAAAGTCGTCGAACTGATGAACTATGACTTTGCAAAGGACTTAAAGCACATATCCTTTGGCATGATCAGCTTTGAGGGGCAGATGCTCTCCACAAGAAAAGGCCGCATGGTATTCCTGGAAGACCTGCTGAAGCGTGCTTGCGAAAAAGC
>JBHADM010000030.1:0-3563 GCA_041855045.1 Bacillota bacterium
GCTAATGGCGCCCACAACGGTGTCGAAGCCGGTATGGATGTAAGCGAAGCAATGAAGTCTGCCCCACACGGCACTGCTAAGTTGGAAGGATTGACCCTCATCGGTTTGCTTGCCAAATAATGTTGGAAAAATCGGAGAAGTAATAATGAGAAAAATATTAGGATTACTCTTAGCGATGGTGTTAGTAATAACTCCGATAACGCATAGCTTTGCGGAAGCAAAATCGAATCTTATTTACCTAACTCTTGAAGAATTGGCTGCCTTTGACGGAAAAGACGGTGCAAAAGCCTATATTGCAGTTGATGGAAACATCTACGATGTTAGCGCAATACCGGCATGGCAAGCCGGAGAACATAATGGTGCCAAAGCAGGCTCCGATATAAGTGAAGAAATAGCAAAAGCTCCGCATCAAACAAGCAAATTGGATGGCTTAACTGTAATCGGAAAAGTAGTAAACAGTATGACCATGGACGAACTAGCAAAACATACCGGTAAAGATGGTGCAAAGGCGTATATCGCAGTCAACGGTCTAGTGTATGATGTTTCTGCAATTGCCGCATGGCAAAACGGTGAGCATAATGGTTTGATTGCCGGCACAGATGCCAGTGATGCTATACTAAATGCACCGCATGGCCTGGGTATTTTAGAAAAGCTAACTGTTGTTGCTAAAATTATACAAGCTGACGATAGCGCTGCAAGTTCCGCCCAAGACGAAAGCAACTCCAGTCTCGACGAAAAACCTTTTAATTTATTTGAAGGCATTAAGGCTATCAAAAACCGTCCTTTTGAATTTGAGGACTATAAAGGAAAAAATCTTCTGGTTAGTTTTTGGACAACATGGTGCCCTTACTGTATTAAAGAGATGCCCGACTTTGTTAAATTTAAAAATGAGTATCCTGATGATGTAGAAATCTTGATGGTTCATGTACCTTCAGATTCCAAAATCGAGGATGCAAAAAAAATGATGGAAGAAAAATCCTTTACCAACCTGACGCTTCTTGAAGATGATATGACCTATGCACAGGCTTTCGGAATACAGGGATTTCCAACAAACTTTATTTTTGATAAAGAAGGTTACTTGGTTTCGGCCGGTTATGCACTTACTTATGATCAACTTCTAAAGGTTTTTCAAGATAAAAATTTAATTACACAATAATTGCTCAGCAATGATTGCCTACATTTTACCAAGGTAATCATTGTTTTTATTAACAGCATATAAATACAACCACTGTTCAATTCTAATTTTGTAAAACAAAAGCGTGTTTTCGTTTCAAACCTTTGATAACATGGTATAATATCTATAAGCATTTTATATAAATTTCTGTTGGAGATAATTATGATTACCGAAGCCATTGCACAAACATTACCCGGGCTGCAGGATGCGATTGTCAGCACACAAACCCTGAGCCTTTCCCCCATTACACTTTTTATTAATGGTTTATTGGGATTTCTGTCTCCTTGCATCCTTCCAATGCTTCCTGTTTATGCTGCATTTATTGTCGGCGATAGTGGCGTTGATGGTCGCATATCCAAAAATACTGTTTTTCGACTTCTTGGCCTGTTGTTTGGATTTGTGTTGGTATTTTCTATATTAGGGGCACTCGGTGGGCTGGCAGGCGGAGCCATTTCGAATACAGCACTTGGATCGACATCGATAAAAAGTATATTCTCCGTATTGGGAAACCTGTTGATTATTTTATTCGGGCTTATGATGCTTGGTATCGTTCCGGGATTGAACTTTACCGGATATAATGGTGACTCTGCAGAATTTGCAAAAGGCGGATTTTTTAAAAACATTATTTTTGGTGCAGTTTTGGTGTTATCTTGGACACCATGCCTAACGCCTACATTGGGCTTGGCACTGACGGCTGCAACACAAAGCGCAAGTATTTTTGGAGGAATTTATATCCTCATGTTCTATGCAATAGGATTAAGTCTTCCTCTCGTACTCATTATGCTCTTATACCAAAAATTAAGCGGTTTGCTTCAGTTTCTAAAGAAACATCATATTTTGATTCGTAAGATTGCCGGTGTTGTTATGATTGTGCTCGGAATCTTGAATTTATTTGGCTGGAATCCTTTTGTACAGCTTGCAAACACCATTCTATAACAACACAACAAAAACATACTTCTGTTGAAATATGGCACCATTACTTTGAGACTAGGAGCCGTTATGAAAAGCAAAATCAGCTTGGTTTTTATTTATTTTTTAATGGGAAGCATTTCCCTGACATTAAATTTAGTGCATCCGGTTACCCCTATGTTTTTTGAAAGCATTTCCTATCCCGACTATATGTTTGGGCTCGCATTTGCTTTAATGTCCCTTGGTCCTTTTTTACTAAGCCCAATGTGGGGACAATTGTCACACAAATACGGTTATCCTAAAATAATGGCGTTGGGACTTGTGATGTACGGTGTCGGACAACTGCTTTTCTCTTTCTCCAGAGCAATCCCTTTAACTGCTTTTGCACGCTTTATCTCCGGTTGCTTTTCTGCTGCAACCAACGTCTCTCTTATGCTATTGCTCAGTAATTACTTTGAGGATATAAAAAAAGGAGAACGCATTGCACTCGGCACCGCTATATCCGTGTCTTGCGGCGCGCTTGGATATTTTATTGGCGGTTTTATCGGAAACCAGCATGTAACATATGCTTTTTACTTGCAGATAATATTGTCATTTATTCTTTCAGCTTTGGTTTATTTTAGATTGAAAGATAATTACAACCAACAAGAGCATATACAGATTAAATTAAAAGAAATTAATCCCTTTCGGTCTTTTATTGCAGTACGCAAGCAAATGAACAGAAGTTTATTGTTATTCTATATTTTGACAGTCCTTCTTTCCTTTGCCTTTGTATCCTTCGAAACCACATTCAATTTTTTCATTCGCAAGATATTTCAGCTACAACCTATATACAATGGAATCATTAGAGGTTCCGTTGGAATCCTGGCATTAATACTAAACATTACTCTCAATAAATGGATAGCAATCAAGTTTCAGCCTAAAAAAACACTGCAAGTTTATATTGTATTTATTATTTTAACACTACTGTCGCTTATCAGTGTGGATAGCGTAAGTTTGTTCATTGCTGCAGCATTATTATATTATGCGCTGGATACTATGTTAAAACCAATTATGCAGTTAATTGGTACAGAAAGTCCTATCATTTTTGGTGGGTACAACTCTGTCGTTTCACTCGGAATGGTGAGCGGAAGCTTCAGCGCAGGTTATTTATTTACCTTAAATCCTAAGCTGCCATTTTATCTAAGCCTGTTGTTCGCCGGACTCGCCTTTGGATTGAGTATATGTTATCAGAACGAAAGTAAACGTATTTAAAATACAAAAAAGTGCCTGTGGCACTTTTTTGTATGGGATTATTCCGTTTTAGAAAGCTCGCTGGTGCAGTGCAGGCAGCGTGTTGCCTCATCATGTACTTCACCAAAGCAATAAGGGCACTTTCTTGCGGGTTTTGCAGGTGCTTCTTCTTTTTTCTTAATAAGAAATTTATTCATGGCTTTCACAACTGTGAAGATACACAACGCAATGATAATAAAGTCAAAAA
>JBHADM010000031.1:0-3479 GCA_041855045.1 Bacillota bacterium
CCGGCACCTTCGGCATCGCTGGATGTGATAACAGGCGTATGCACGTAGATAAAGTTATGCTCTGCAAAATACTGATGTATAAGCTGTGCCGCCAGGGAGCGGACACGGAACACCGCCGAGAACAGATTGCTGCGCGGGCGCAAATGCGCAATGCTGCGCAAATACTCCAGCGTGTGGCGCTTTTTCTGCAGCGGATAGCTGGAATCTGCTAAACCCTCCACCTCTACCAAATCGGCCTTGATTTCAAAAGGCTGTTTCATGGCCGGGGTCAATACCACCTTACCCGTCACGTGTATGGCGCTGCCCACGGTAAGCTTCATGGCTTCCGCAAAGTTTTGTGTATAGCCTTCTTCACAGACGATCTGCACGTTTTTAAAGAAGCTGCCGTCGTTGAGCTCAATAAAACCAAACACTTTACTGTCACGCACGGTACGCACCCAACCGCTCAAATCCACTTGGAGTCCATCCTGCAGGGACGGCTCCCGATATAGTTGTTTAATATCCATAATATCTCCTTATATGCCCAGCATAGCCGCGCCGATAACGCCGGCATCTGCGCTTAATTTTGCGATAAGTATGCGCGGATAGTCGCAGGTTTTAAACAATAAATGCTTGTGAATGTTTTCGTTGATGGCATTGATGAGAAACTCTCCCGCCTTGCTTACACCGCCACCCAATACAATGACCTCGGGATCCAGGAAGTTGGTCACTACCATGATGGCCTTGCACAGGTACTCAATATATGTATTGAATACCTCCAAAGCCACTGGATCGCCATCCTTTGCCGCATCGATGATGATTTTGGCATTGAGCTTGTTCAAGTCGCCTCCGCAGGCATGCAGCATGGGATTATGCTCTATATCCTTAAGCGCCTCCTTGCCCAGACGGATGATTGCCGTTGCACTGCAATAGCGTTCCAAGCAGCCTTTGTTGCCGCAGGTGCACTGTACACCGTCTATCATATCCATGGTCACATGACCAAGCTCCGAGCCTATGCCGTGAAAACCGCTCCAGGGTTTACCGTTGATGATGATACCCGCTCCTACACCGGTACCCAATGTAATAAACACACTGGAATGGGTACCGCGGGATACGCCCGCAATGGATTCGGCATAACCGGCTACTGTAGCATCATTGTTGATAAACACGGGCTTGTTGATATATTTTTTGATTTCCTCCGCCAAAGGTATATCAAACCACGACAGATTGGTACAAAAAATCACCTTGCCCGTTTTGTCGTCCGCAATACCGGGAATACCCACGCCAACGCTGCTGATTTCATTCAGGCTGACCTTTGCCTGCTGTAAGGCAAGCAATGCCGTTTCGCACATATCTTTTACGATTTCGCTGTAATGCCTGCCCGCCAGTGTAGGGCATTGCTCCTTGGCGATGATTATGCCTTTTTTATCCACAACGGCAGTCTTAATATCGGTGCCGCCTAAATCGATGCCTATGTTATACATAATTGCTCCTACTTTTCCATATTTCCTGCCAGCATGGCGTTAAGACGCCTGTCCAGTTCATGCGCAGCGCTGTAACCCATGCGCTTGAGGCTAAGATTGCGCGCTGCCACCTCAATGATAATGGCAAGGTTTCGGCCGGGTTTCACCGGCGTCAGTAAGTGCGGTATCTTTACGCCCAATATGGACACGGTTTCATCCGTCAATCCCAATCTGTCGTATTCTTTTGTATTGTCCCACTTTTCCAGGTGCATCACCAAATCGATGGATTTTTTCAGAATAACGGCGCCAACTCCATACATGGAGCGGATATCAATGATGCCTATGCCGCGGATTTCCATAAAGTAGCGCACCATCTCCGGCGACTCGCCCACCAGCCTGTGCTGGCTGACACGGCAGATATCCACCACATCGTCGGCAACCAGCTGATGACCTCGCTTGATGAGCTCCAGCGCCGCCTCGCTCTTACCTACGCCGCTGTCGCCGGTAATCAATACACCCTCACCAAATACATTGACCAATACGCCATGCTTGGTGATGCGCGGAGCAAGCTGTGCATTCAAATATGTAATCAGCTGAAAACAAAGGTTTGTCGTCGTGATATGGCTTTGATAAATAGGGATGTCGTGCGCTTTGGCAATATCCAGAAAATCCTGCGGCGGGTTCATGCCGCGGCAGATGATAACACAGGGCAAATCAAACGAAAAATATCTTTCCAATCGTTCCACACGTTTTTTTGCAGGCAGCTCTTCCAGATAGGTCATTTCCACTTTGCCGATGACCTGCGGACGCTCGTAGGCAAAATATTCATAATAGCCAAAAAACTGCATACCCGGGCGGTTGATATCCGACACGGGAATATCCATCTCGGATTTTGTCGTCGGTGATAAAACGTTTAGATTTAATTTTTTAATAAAATCATCTATCTGTATCATTTTCTTCTTTCCCTAAAAAAAGATTGCAGAAGCTCTTTACACTCTTTTTCCAAAAAGCCGCCGCAACAGGTTGGATTGTGGTAAAAAGAGGGGTCGTCGCAAAGGCAGTACAGGCTCTCCACGCAGCCTTGCCGGCTGTCCGCCGCGCCAAAATAGCATTGACCGACATTTGCCATAATGAGCGCACCGGCGCACATGGGGCAGGGTTCCAGCGTCACATAAAGCGTGCAGTCATTGAGCTTTCTTGTTCCTAATAATCGGCTCGCCTCCTGTATGGCAAGCATCTCCGCATGGGCTGTGGGATCCTGCATGGACTCCCTTCGGTTATGTGTACGGCACAAAACCCGCCCATCCCGCAGCAGCACGGCACCGACGGGCACTTCCCCCATATCGTAGGCTTTCTGTGCCTCTTCCAGCGCAATGCGCATATATTGATTGTGCATTTCTCTGTCGGGATTCATATTTCACTCGATTTTCGGTATGATTTACAGGATGCTTTGTAAAGCATATTTCATTTTACCATAAAAAGTGAAGATTTCAAATATTTGTACATAAAAAGTACAACATTAATATTTAAGTATAGTTTTATATGGATAAGGATATGCATACATATGAAAACAGCGACAAATATGTCGCTGTTTCTTACAGTCATTCTAATCATTATTTCCATTTCACTTCAAAGCTGATTTCCCCATTGCTTTCCTCACTCAGCTCCCCGTCTGCCAAAGTCTGTATTATATACGGAATACGCAGTTTCAGCAGACCGTCTTCGGATACCGATTCCGCCAGCGCTGCATTGATTGCTTTGGCTCGCTCCCTGGCAGCGCGGAGGGCTTCGCTGTTATCCTGCACCTCGTCGGGAATCCGTTTAGCCTGCTCATAGAGAGCTTCCTGCGTTTTGGAGTCGGCGATTCCGTTTGCTTCCAATCCGTTTGCGTTCTGGAACGCTTTCACACATATCAGGGTTTCCTCATCATAAGCAGTACTGATAGGTCCGTTGTACACTCCCAATTTAGCAAGCGAGTGATGCAAATACCGTACTCCTTCACCGTTGCTTCCCACTTCCAGCACAGGATACAGGCCG
>JBHADM010000032.1:0-7820 GCA_041855045.1 Bacillota bacterium
CAATCTCTTGGGGGTACCCCCAAGAGATACTTTTTCTAACTGGGTGTTGCACTTCGTATTATAATCTATCTATACACCTTCGTGAACACATCCTAAAAGTGAAAAAACCGATATTTCAAAGGATTCTGAAGTGTGTTCACATCGCGGGGGTCACAGGTTCGAGCCCTGTTGCGACCACCAGGAAAAGGCAGGGCTGCAGAAGGATATTCAACCCTTTTGCAGCCCTTTCGATAATATATTATGCAATGTTTGAAATATTTTGCTTGCACTTTCTTTCATTTTTAGGTATAGTATATAGGAAATGGTCATATAGCTCAGTTGGTAGAGCACATCGTTGACATCGATGAGGTCACAGGTTCGATCCCTGTTGTGACCACCATATCCATATATAAGAAAATCAGAGCACATTGGAATGTGCTCTGATTTTTTGTGGTTCATACTGTCAGTTGAGGCTCCAACTGTAAACAGGGAACAACTCATTTTTACAACGCTTTTTGATTTTATGCAATTGTACGTTTACGCCATGCGTGCATGACGAGGGCAACTGCGATAACGCCGTAAGATACGAATACGCGGAAGAATTCGCCAATGTTCGGATCCCCTAAGAGATTTCTGCCGGCATCCTGCGCTACGATAAACAGCAGGTGGAATAAGAAACAACCTACAATGGCCTGTCCGTTAGTTGCCTTATCCAAGGATGCGCCGCCCACTAATATGGCTGCACCTGCGTACAATCCGACCATTTCGTGCTGCGAATATGTCTGAAGCGTACCTAAATTTTGAATAAAAATGATTTGACCCCAACCTGCAAATACGGTAGATATCATCAAAGCAATGATACGCACACGGTTTACATTGATACCGGAAGCATTTGCCACAGTACGGCTTTGCCCTACTGCCCTGAATTTCTGACCAAGGCGTGTTTTCATAATGGCAACATTGAATAGGCAAAGCAAAGCAACAATTGCAAAAGTCACAACCGGCACTTTAATCATCGCAAAAGCACTTTGTACTGCGGGGATCATATATAACGCCACACTCAGCACGGCCAGAATCACAAATTTTAACATTTGTACTCGGCTCATTTGTTTGGCAAAATATAGACCCAGCGCACCCACTATCAACACTGCGCATACAATATACAAGGCGGTCGAAAATGAAATTTGGAGCATGCCATCCAACACATAGTACAACCCCACATCACCGGTCAGATTCAATGTATTTGCCACACCTGTCGCTCCAACAATGGTTACTTTCTGTGCCAAAGGAATCAATTTTCCGAATATGAACAGGAAGAGCAGCTGGTATGCACCGTTTGCAAAATAGCCCAATATCATGGAGCCTATGGTTTCCTGCCCCTTCATCTTATTGAGCAAGGAACCGATTAAATAACCCAATACCAGACCCAAGGGCAATGTGATTGCGGCTGCCAAAAGCAAACCGGGAAGTCCGGTTACATTCCAGTTAATTGCAAGGATTAAGCCGACCTGCGCAGCCATAGCGCCAATGGTAATGGCAAAGTTGATACCCATACCGGCAATGATGGGAATGATCAAAGCCAGTACGATAAACAGGTTTCTCGAAAGTCTTCCCATCAGCTGATTCAGTATATCGCTCATCGGGCGACCCGAATATATCACAAACACGACACTGATGAGAATAAATATATACGTTACGATGTATTCACGCAGGTTATCCCGCGTTTTTGCGCGTAAGTCGCGCGTTACAGGCCCGATTAAATTAGTCACGGCCGCCACCTCCCGACTGTGTCAAAGCGTATAGTATGATGCCGTTGGATATCAATATACGCATGATTTCGGACAAGCCACCTTCAGAAATGGCAGCGTTGGCTACCTGGATACCGAGAGCGAGCACGCCTTGAAACAAAAATGTACCTAATATAACATGACTGACCTTAGCCTTGCTAACCGTTGCGCCGCCAATCAGTATGGCACTGGCTGCCACAAAGCCCATCTGTCTGGGACCGGCATAGAGCTGCATAAAGCCAAATGATTGTGAGTATACGATAATTCCCACAGCAGCTACCACGGTGGATAGGATTGTACCCACGATGCGCATCTTATTCACATTGATGCCTGCTGCTTCCGCAAAACGCGGATTTGCACCTGCGGCGATCATAGCAGAGCCCATTTTAGAACGGCTGAACAACCACAACAGTAAACAGCATAGCAAGAAGAAGAGTATCAAGCCGGTTGGCACTTTGGTGCCGAATAGTTCAAAGCTCCAAAGACTATCCAAAATACGCCCAAATGAACGGCTCATATTATGCATGGTACGCAAACCGCCGCCAAGTGCCCAAGTCAAAGCAGGGTTTTTGAAAGGAAGTATCATCCAAAAGATACAGAATAAAGAGACATAACTAAAACCGACATAGGTCGATATGGTCATCTCACTGCCTTTTAAACGATTCAATAACAGACCATATAACCAGCCTACGGGTACCGACAGAATGATGGCGCCGATGACTGCAAAGGCAAAGGCACCCCATCCCGTCATATTGGATTCCATTGCTATCAAAGTTGACAGCAAACCGGAAATGATACCGACAGTCATACCCATATTCAGGCTGATACCGGACTGTATGCCCGGGAGCATAGCCAAAGCCAGTACGCCGTACATACCTGTACGCCATAAAATGGTACCCAACATGCCCGTTACGGAAATGTTATACAAACCTGCCGCAATCAGCAATAATACAAAGAAAGTGGATATGATAAGCCTTGGCATACCAAATTTCTTCTTTAATATCTGTGCATAGAATAACACCAATGCAATTAACAAAACCGCTGCAGCGTACAACAATAAATTCTTAGCATCCCGCGCAATTTGCATCTTTTGCGCAGTGGAGCTATCCAAACCATCCAATGCTCCCACTGATTGATAGCGATCAAACGCATCCTCATAACTTGCGTTTGCCCCGCTCAGTACAAGCTGTATTTTAGTGCGTAAGTCATCTGCAACATCATCCGGAAGCAGCGGAATCGCTTCTTTCAACAGTGTGAACAATCCGTTAAATGCAGGACGTGCGGCTTCTTCAAGCGCAGCTGCTTTCTCGCTTTGTACAAAGCCGGAATAATCCACTGTATCGACCGGTTGCTCCATCAGTTCATCTTCGTTGACGGCTTCACCGACTTCAGCTGTCTGCGGACTGCTTTCTGTTGTTACTTTTTCGGCTTCCGCAGCAATTTTTTCTTTCCAGGATTCTGCAAATGCCTCACGCTCAAGTGCTACTTGCTCTGACCATGCGGACAGCGCAGATTCAAATTGAAGAACCGAGGCCTCCAGCTTCTGAAAATCCACTTGTTCAAACGAAGCGTAACGCGCATTGGCAAGAGATCTGGCTTCATTCTCTTTTTCACTAATGTAGGACGTTGTTTGACTGCGGCTAAATTTATTTTCTTTGGCAAACGCACGAGCCTTGCTGCGAGCTGCCAATGCTTCTGCATCCACCACCACACCGGAGGCCGTTCTAAGTACAGCAAAGCTGCGCATTTTACTTAAACTTTCCTGTATCAGACTGCCTTGCCGTAAACTGAATCCCCATATGCCCATTGCAGCAAAGACGAGGGCTGCTATAAGCAGTAAGGCCGAAAAGGCAATTTGAAATTTACTTCTTTTCATTTGCTTTTCTCACTTTCCGGCTTAATGCCACTCATTGCAAGACCAAAATCCGCATCTTGACTATCAGGTTTTAATATATCTACAACTTTTCCTTCGGCGACAATGGCTATACGATCACAAATGGAGCGCAGTTCATTTAATTCGGAGGATACCATGACAATGGTTAAGCCTTCTTTGCGGTTCAGATCGGCCAGTGCGCTTAATACCAGCGCTTTTGCGCCGATATCTATGCCGCGTGTAGGCTCGGAAACAAAGAGGAATTTAGGATTCAGCGCAAGTGCTTTTGCCACACAAACCTTTTGCTGATTTCCGCCCGACAAAGTGCCTACGGGCTGCTGTGAAGAACGACAGCGGATATCCAGCTCTTTAATCATTTTTTTCGCGTGGTCTCGAATTTTCTTTGTCGACTTAATCTTTAACGGACCTATGCCCGAGAGAAAATCGCCTTTAATTTGCATGGCAGTAAAAGCGATATTGTCCTCTATGGCATCATCCAAGAGCAGTCCAACGCCTTTTCTGTCCTCGCTTACCATGCTTAGGCCTTTTTCCAAGGCCGTCTGTGTATCGTTGAGCGAAAGTTTTTCGCCAAACAGGCTCACTTCTCCTGTCGCAGGGTACAATCCCATAATCCCGTTCGGCACACCTACTTTTCCCTGGCCTGCAAGACCGCCTATACCTATGATTTCGCCCTCCATCACATCAAGATCCAAGCCTCGAACAAATTCACCGGGCATCTTTACATGCAAATCCCGAATGGATAGAGCTATTTTTCCGTTCAATTCCTGCTCGCGCGGAGGAACTTCTATGACTGCGCCCTCACCTCTGCCTATCATTAAGGCAGCCAAATCGACCATGGAAGTTTCACTGATGCGTTTGGAGGTAACGAACCTTCCGTCACGAAGCACTGTAGCGGCATCACATACCGTCATTACTTCATGCAAACGGTGCGTGATAAACACAATGGCAATACCCTCGGAAGCGATTTTCTTCATGACGCGCATCAATTGATCCGCTTCACTTTCGGTTAGTACAGCCGTAGGCTCATCGAATACCAGGAGCTTTACACCTTGCTTATCGATTTCACGCGCAATTTCGACAAACTGCATATAGCCCACCGGGAGCGTCGCCACTTTGGTTTCCTCGCCGAGCGCAACGCCCACACTGTCAAGCGCTTTACGAGAATCCGCTGCCATGGCAGCATGATCCAAGGACTCCAGTTCCTTTCCAAATATCTTGCTGATGATATTGGGTTTGGCTATCTCCCTGTTCAATTTAATATTCTCGCTTACCGTAAAACCGGGAATGAGCATAAATTCTTGGTGAACCATGCCTATGCCTCGTTTCATGGCATCCATAGGTGAAAAAATATTAGCCGGTTTACCGTCCATCAATACTTCACCTTTAAAACCGCCTGTACTGTGTATAACAGGCATACCGAACAGAATATTCATCAAAGTGCTTTTACCGGCGCCGTTTTCACCTAATAAGGCGTGGATTTCACCTGGACGCACACGCAGTGCTGCATCCTTTAATACGGCATTGCCGCCATATTCCTTGGATATTCCGTTCATCTCCAGAATGTATTCGTTTGGCAAAAGATGCCCTCCTCTCAAGGGATTAAAGGGTAAAGAGCCTGCTATCAAGCAGGCTCTTTATATCATAAGCCCTTATTTTAGATAAGCGCTAAAGTCGATATTATCAAACAAGAGAAAGAAATAGTTGCTGATTTCATTACCGTTATCGTCAACATATCTGCTCACTTCTGCTGCAGAACCGGATGCCGCTTCGGTTAGTGCTTCTTTCAGTTTGGCTTCGTCTACTTTTTCTCCACCATTTTCGATGTAGTTTTTAGCATAGAGGAAACCGCCTATGATGATGCTCATATTTACCGGAACGCCCCATGTGGAGAAGCGATTTACTGCATCGTGCTCTTTGAGTTTTTCGGCTGCTTTTTCAAGATAAGATTGAATATTGCCGTAGTCTTCGGCTTTCACTTCCAAGCCCAAGGATGCCGGGAAGCCATGGAACGGGCTCGGGCAGCATGGTAATGGATACAGTGCATTGGGTTCATTCAAGATGGCTTGCTGCAATGCTTCCTGCATACCGCAGTTGGTTACAAAGAAAGCCACTTTTTTACCCTCGTATTCCTTCATGACAACAGGAACATCGCTCAAAATAAAGGTTTGTGCGCCTGTCATACCGGCGTCGCCTGTCGGGTCGGGAGCATCACGATCTACAAACTCGATACCGGCTTCCTCTGCGGCAGCCTGCATCACACCATGACGAGCCACGATGGTTTCGTAGGACATATGACGGGCAAAGGAGTAGTGAATCAAAACATCTGCGCCCCAGTTTTTGGCTGTATCTACGATTTGATCACCGCCATTGATTTCGTCAACACCCATTACGATGTCGGCAGCAGCACTGATGTCGCCCGGTTTTTCACCCGGAACACCTGCAATCAGCAAAATGTCGGGGCGGGTTTGCTTGATTTTGGTAAAGGCGGAGGTTGCTCCCATAACTGCTTGGCACATGATAATAGCCTTTACATCGGGATCCGTTGCAAACTGCTCAATTTTACCCATTGTGGTTTCCATCTCTGCGGAAAAGTTATCCGGATAAGTGTCGGTAACTACAATGTCAGGATACAGCTCTTTTAATTTTTCAGCTGCGCGGTATTCCTCTTCACTCTGCGAAGTGGTACCTGTTAAGATAGCAATTTTATAATTGCTGGTGGTCTCTGCTGTAGCCGGAACAAACATTGTGAACATGAATGCACACAGCAGAATTAAGGAAATTAACTTCTTCATAATCTACCTCCTTGATTTTTTAATAATATATCACAGAGCAAAAATGCTGTCAACAGAAAAATGAATATTTATTCATTAGCACAATGTATACATTTCGTTTACATTGAAATAAAAACGCTGTAATACTATGAAAATTGTTATTTTATAAAAAATAAAAACAATTAAAATACAATCATAATGCATATTTTTAAAATTGTAAACAGCGGAAAATGTTTAGGTTGCTAAGGTGTCAATGATAGGTTACAGATTCAGCGCAAGAAAAGATAAAAAGGCTCTATACTATCAGCGGGGCACCCCCAACTGATAGTATAGAGACGTATTTTTATAGACAGACCGTTAAATCTGCTAAAATTCTTTATTTTTGAATGTTTTATGCACTCTCATGTCGAAAGCATTGTATCAAAATGCGATTATATAGATTATATATATCATAAAAATTCGTGCAAAATATTCCCGAAACAACATTTGTTACCATGATGCCAAATGGCTTCACCTCAAAAGCGAGTGTCACTGAGAATTGCATTACCTCTTTTTTCAATGGAAGCAGATGTCCGTATTCAGGACATATCACCTTACAGTAAGAGTACTCTGTATGTAGTGGTCAAGAAGTGTTTTATTAAGTATCTTTTCTGATTTATTGACGCTTTATCTTTTTAAAGCTTCAAGATATGCTAAAAAATCAGAACGACGATTCCGGCTACAATTGCTGCACCGACAACCCAAATCAGTGTAAGGAATCCTCGCTTTTTCAACACTTGCTTCCAGGTCTGAACAAATGGAAGTTCTTCACATCCTGCCAGTATCCAAAACTTGCTGTGTCCTACCCATATTTTGTCAATCACGATACCGTCATACCAGTTTATCACCTCTAAAAACAGCAAGGCCAGCAGATAAGCTGTTTTGAAATCTGATACTCTATGCAATACACCGATGATAAACACAAGTGCAGCCAACATGACAATGTAGAATTCTGTCATGAAGATCTTCTGTTTGCGTTGCATGACTTCTTTTGTGGTCAGGCCTATTTCGATGGCTCGATCCTGTACCGTCTTCGGATAAAAATACAATCCGTCAATCGCTCCACCTCTTACAGCATATCTCACCATTATTGTGAACAAAAGACAGTACAAGGCTAATTCCAATACAATCATAATTTTATCTCCACAAATAATTATGGTTTTCGCATTTTCTATTTTATTTCTACATGGTATCCTGCGTATTCAAAGTCGGTAATTTCAACTAATTGCACTTATAGCACGGAGATTTCACCATCTGTTTTTTGTGGTGTATCGTGTTTTCACAAAACCTGCATTTGCTCTACCGAGGAGAACTGACCTTGCTTTCTCTTCCGTATCATCTGTCTCATCG
>JBHADM010000033.1:0-29281 GCA_041855045.1 Bacillota bacterium
CGATTTTTCCCTCTCCTTGCGCCGCAGACTGCGTTGGCCGGCAATTTTTTCTATCTCTTTATCCAAAAAGGCAAGGCGCTGCTGTATTCTTCGCCTGTCTACTTCCAGCTTGCTTTCGCCCGGACCTCTGGTGCCGATGCCGCCGCCCAGTCTGGATAACGCTGTTCCCAAACCTATCAGTCGTTGGGAGCGATATTTCAGCTGCGCTGCTTCCACCTGCAATTTGCTTTCCGCACTCTTGCTGTGTTTGGCAAAAATATCCAAAATCAAGGCGGTACGGTCTATTACACGGCAGCCTAACAGCTCTTCCAGGCGCTTTTGCATGGAACCGCTGATTTCATCGTCGCAGATAACGGTATCTATATTTTTTTGCTGTACAATACGGGATACTTCCTCTGCCTTGCCCTCACCGATATAGCTGGAAGGATCGGGTTTGGACTTCTTTTGCAGTACCTGGCCGACAATATCCGCCTCTGCGGTCTCTGCCAGGGCTTTTAATTCGTATAGGGAAGCCTCGTCCTCTATGCCAAGCAAAAGCACGCGTTCCTGTTTAGGCTCGCCGTCGTCGCCGAGCTTATCGACTTCGTTTTCCGCATCCAATATGGCCTGCAACAGCGTATCGTGCGGAATATGCGCGCAGTCTGCCAGCGGCAGCAGTTCATAGCCTTCTTCACGATGGGGATTGATGACTGCGGTATGCATACGGAACGGATTGCCGTCTATCACGCCGATTGCGCTCATGGCATCCAGTTTTAATGTCATCAGCGCGCTGGTGTCCAAGGAAGATAAAATGGGGTTGCCGCTGGGATGAGTGTGTATGCACCGTATTGCGCACAGACGGTTGGTACCGCGGCGCAAAGATAAGGCCTGCAAATCCACGCTGGCATTGTTGCCTACGGTAACGCTTAAAACTGCGCCGTTTCGTCCGATATAGACGGAGATTTCGCGGTTGTATTCAGCGGATATTTTGCTGATTGTCTGCAGTACTTCGTAGCTGGCATAAATGCTGCCGTCTGCGGGGCAATCAAACAAGGCGTCCAGCTCTAAAATAGCTGTTTTTCGCATGCCTTCCAAATGTCCTGTTGTTTTGTACATTGCATACCTCCGTCATTTTATTTTATTATTATATCGTATTTTTGCGATAGATACAAGAAAAAGCCTTGCAAATGCAGTGGATGGGATGTAAAAATATTATTTTTTAAATGCTAAATGTAACAAAGCATACCATGAGCCTTAATTTAGAGTTAACTTTAAGTTGCATAATGAAAGCAAGAGTAAGGAGAGCGCATATAAACATTAAGGAGGTTTGCAAAATATACAATATCAGCGCAGATACCCTGCGATACTACGAGAAAGCCGGTGCGGTTCCGTCGGTACATTGCACGCAGGGCGAACCGCAATGATATCCAAAAGGATATCAACTGGGTGAATTATGCGATTTGCTTGCGTAATGCAGGGCTCAGTATGGAAATCTTGGCGGAATATGTACGGTTTTTTCAAGAGGGGGGACAGCAGCATAGAAGTACGTTTTCAATTATTGCATGCCTCCCGACAGAAGTTGCTCGCGCCGCGAAAACAACTCGATGAAGTCTTGCAGTGTTTGGATTACAAATTTGGAAGGCTATCGCATTGCATTGCAAACGGGAAAACTGGAATGGATTTAAGGCTATGTTTGAAGGAGAAACTATGGAAAAAGAATGGTATCGCTTTTATCGGTGTTGCTTGTGCTGCTGTGCTCCGTTTCGTTCGGAGAGGAGATAAAGGCGTCTGCAAATCATACGGAAGAGGAATTGAAGCAGCGATATTATGAGTACTATCAATATATGATAGAAAAGGATGTTGAGAGCCTGCGCAGTATACTGCGTGAGTATTATCAACCGCGCCACATGACGGGCTGTCTTCAAGATGGTGAAGAATGGCTTGCGTATATGCCTTCCTGGAAAGTCATGATTGCAGCGGCAAAATCATACTCCCCTTTAATACTCATGAGAGCAATGGCGAATCGGGCTTTCTGAATATCTTCACATAGGCATTGTCGCGCGCGATCGTTAAACCTGTGCGTTCCGTCCGCGGAAGTCTTGCACAAATCGACCCCACTGCAGTGGAGCAGACCGTAGCGGAATGCTTGGAAAAGGCGAAACAAGCAGTATTTAAAAATACCCCTAAGGGTTATTTTTATATAAAATTAGGAAGAAAGAAAAAATGTTATGAAAAAAATATTTTATACTTGCTAAATAGAAAAAATAATGCTATTATTTATGCAATTAAATTACCAAATAGTCAACTAAAAACACAAAGTAATCTATTTGTGGTGAACTGTTTTGTTTTTTTTGACTAAATATGGAATCACTGTATGGAGGATTATTTATGAAACAACGATTCGCTTTGTTACTGGCTCTTGTACTGCTTGTAACATCCATGGTAAGCGGCATGGCAGCGTCTGTGCCTGCACATAAGGAAACCTTGATTATCGGTACCGATGCCGACATCATTACGCTGGACCTGCAAAATCAGCAGGATCAGGTAAACAATATCGTATTAAAGAACACACACCAAACTCTTGTATTTTTTAACAATGGCAGCCAGGGCGACGAACGCTTTGTTCCCGGCTTAGCAAAACACTGGGAATTTATCGACGATACCCATATCAAAATGGAGCTGCGCGATGATGTCTATTTCAACGACGGCAACAAAACACCTATGACGGCCGAGGATGTGAAGTTTACATTGGATATGGCGCTGGGCAACAAAGTGGCTTCCATATTGAAAGGCTATGTAGAGTGCAAAGTAGTCAATCCGCACGAAATCGAAATCACCATCGAAAAATATAACAACGAATTTATTCAATCTCTGTCCTCCGTACCGCTGTCCATCCAATCCAAGAAGGCGTATGACGATGGCGTGGAAAATCCTTACTATATCGGTACCGGCCCGTATAAGTTTGATTCCTGGGTAGAAGGCGAATACTATCGCTTGGTAAAAGTAGAGGATTATTGGGGTAACGCTCTGCCGGCAGAGGATAATTTCTCTGCAGGCGTATCTGATATCATTGAATTCAGACCGATTCTTGAGGCATCCGCACGCGTGATTGCGCTGCAGAACGGAGAGGTAGATGTTTGTATCAACCCGCCTATCAACGAGCTGCCCAACCTGGAAGCCGACGACAATATCGTGGTATTTGAAAAACCGGGCACACGTTTGTTCTATTTTGGTTTTAACACACAAAAGGCACCTTGGGATAATGTGAAGCTCAGACAGGCCGCTGCCTGCGCCATCGACCGCAAGGCTGTTTTGGAAGTGGCTCTCTACGGCAAAGGTACCCTGCAAAAGACCATTTTGAACCGCGGTCTGTGGGGATTCTATGATGAAATGCCAGGCTTTGATTACGATGTAGAGCGCGCCAAGACCTTGCTTGCAGAAGCAGGCTACGCCAACGGATTGCAGACTACACTGAACTATGCGTCCGGCGCACCGTACGAGCAGATCGCCACCGTTATTCAGGCCAATCTTGCAGAAATCGGCGTGGAAGTAAAACTTGAGCCGCTGGAAGCAGCCACTCATAGAACAAATTGTGCCGAAGGCAAGCATGAACTTTTCCTGTGGAGATGGAATGAGGATTCCAAGGTGGATTTTGTATACAGAGATTTGTTCTACACCGGATCCGGTGCCAACTATCACCACTATGCAGATCCTAAGGCGGACGAGTTGATTGACCTGGTTGCTACCGAAAAGGATCAGGAAAAGAGAATGGAATACGGCATAGAACTGCAGAAGTATCTTGTGGAAGCCTGCCCGCAGGTTCCGCTCTATATTGCGAATCTTGTCATTGCATATAACAAGAATCTCAAAGGCGATTACTTCTACGGCGGCGGTAACCACGACTGGAGACATGCCTATATCGCTGAATAATACATGATAATTTATAAGCTTGCGGGTCTTGATGACCCGCAGCTTATTCTAATCAAGGATTGATTCCTTAACCCTAAGGAGTGCTGTATACATGATAAAATACATCTTAAAAAGATTGGCGATGTTGGTGCCGGTTATACTGGTGACGTCGTTTCTGATCTATTGGGCAATGAGCCTGACCGGCGGTGACCCTGCGCTCATGCTTGCAGGCGATAAGGCAAGCCCGGAGGAAGTAGAGAAAATTCGCGTGGAATTGGGTCTTAACGAGCCTTTTTTGGTGCGCTATTCCAAATATATGCAGGGCATTTTGCAAGGCGACATGGGTAAATCCTATGTAACCAAAAAGGATGTATTTAAAAACTTTATGGAAAAATTACCGAATACCCTAATGCTGGGAGGCATGGCGGTGCTCATCGCCATTGTGGTATCCATTCCCTTAGGCGTATATACAGCCATACACCAAAATACCTGGAAGGATACTTCCGGTATGATATTTGCGCTGTTTGGCACCAGTATGCCCAATTTCTGGCTGGGTTTGATGTTGATTATCATTTTTTCATTGAATCTAAAGCTGTTGCCATCCGGCGGCAAGGCGGGCTTTGACAGCCTGATATTGCCGGCGGTCACCGTTGGCTTCGGGTTGGCGGCGCTCATTACCCGTACCACACGCTCCTCTATGCTGGATGTGCTGCGTCAGGATTATATGACCACGGCACGGGCAAAGGGCTGCTCCAAGCGAAGAGTGATATTTGTACATGGATTGAAGAATGCGTTGATTCCCATTATCACTGCCATAGGGCTGCAAATGTCTCTGGTTATCACCGGCTCCGTGTTGGCGGAAACCGTATTTTCCTGGCCGGGTATAGGTCGCTTGGTATACGAATCCATCGGCAAGCGAGATACGCCCATGGTAACAGGAGCGATCATTATGAGCTCGATTTTGATGTCTATCATCAATCTGGTGGTGGACTTGATCTATGCCTTCTTCGACCCAAGAATCAAGGCGCAGTACAGCAGAAAGGGATGATAATATGACAGTGCAAAAGCAAAACAGAATCAAAAGCCGCAGTATGCTGCAGGAGGCGTGGAGACGGTTGCTCAAAAACAAAGGCGCAATCATAGGCATGATTTTTCTTTTTGTACTGGTTGTTTCCGCCATTATCAGCCCCTATGTGTTTGATTACAAAAAAGATGTGATAGGTCAAAATATTTCGCAAAGATTGTTGCCGCCCAGCGCAGAACATTGGTTTGGCACTGACGAATACGGCAGAGACTTGTTTGCCCGGGTCGTATATGGCGCCAGATACTCGCTCGTCATCGGCGTTGGATCGGTTGTGATCGGTCTGTTCTTTGGCACTATATTGGGCTCTTTGGCGGGTTTTAAGGGCGGACTTGTCGATTCCGTCATCATGCGCGGTGTGGATATCTTCTATTCTATTCCTAATATTATGACGGCGGTGGTTATTGTGTCTTTGTTGGGAAGCAGTACATTCAATTTAATGATTGCTCTCTCCTTTTCCTGCGCGAGCAGTTTTTCAAGAATTGTGCGCGCATCCGTGATGACTATACGCGACCAGGAATATGTGGAAAGCTCCTATGCTATGGGTTTGCCAACCTGGAAAATCATATTAAAGCATATATTGCCAAACTGTTTATCACCCATTATTGTGCAGAGCACGCTGCTCATCGGCACCACCATTATTTCAGCCTCCTCTTTGAGTTTCCTTGGTATCGGCGTACCTGCTCCGGAACCGGAATGGGGCGCCCTGCTTTCCGCCGGCCGCGGTCATATTCGCAATGCAAGCTATATGAGCATTATTCCCGGCCTTGCCATCATGTCTACCGTGTTGGCACTCAATCTTTTGGGTGACGGACTGCGCGATGCGATCGATCCCAAATTGAAGAAATAGCGGAGGCAGCATATGGAAAAAGAAATATTATTGCAAATAAAAAATCTGGTGGTACATTATGAAACCGAGGATGCCCATGTGCATGCGGTCAATGGCATTGATTTGGAGATTCCGAAGGAGCGCACCTTGGGTTTGGTGGGGGAGACCGGCGCAGGTAAAACCACGACGGCACTGTCCATACTCAATCTGGTTCCGGATCCGCCGGGTATTATCAAGGCCGGCGAAATTATATTGGATGGCAGAGATGTGCTGAAAATGTCGGAAGACAACCTGGAGAAAATGCGCGGCAACGATGTTGCCATGATTTTTCAGGATCCTATGACTGCGTTGAATCCGGTAATGACCGTAGGGGATCAAATTGCCGAGAGTATTATGCTGCACCGGAACCTGGGGCGCAGCGAGGCATTTGAAAAAGGTAAGGAAATGCTCAAATTGGTAGGCATATCCGAGCATCGCGCAGGGGATTACCCCCATCAGTTTTCCGGCGGCATGAAACAGAGAGTGGTCATCGCCATCGCATTGGCATGCAGCCCGAAACTGCTGATTGCCGACGAACCGACCACCGCTCTGGATGTGACCATACAGGCGCAGGTCTTGGATTTGATGAAAAATCTAATCCGTGATAAACAGATGTCCATGTTGCTTATTACCCATGATTTGGGCGTGGTTGCCGAAGTATGCGAGGATGTGGCTGTCGTTTATGCTGGAAGGATTGTCGAAAAAGGCACGGCGGATGATGTGTTCAACCGCATGAAGCACCCCTATACCGAAGGCTTGTTTGAATCCCTTCCCAATTTAAAGCGGAAAGGCGAAAAACTCTATTCCATACAGGGCTTGATGCCGGATCCGTCCAACCTGCCTCCCGGCTGTGCCTTTGCACCGCGATGCCCCTATGCGACGGAACTATGCTCCAAAGCTGTTCCTGCATTGCAGGCGGTAGAGGGCAGCGAAACACATTTTGTCGCTTGTGTGGCATACCGGGATCCCAGTTTTGCCCTACGGAGGAATGCCGATGCAGAATAATATCATATTAGAGGTCAAAAATCTCACCAAATATTTTCAAACAGCGGCAGGCAACCTGCACGCCGTAGATGGCGTGAGTTTTACCATAGAAGAGGGAAAAACACTTGGCATTGTAGGGGAGTCCGGCTGCGGAAAGTCCACCACGGGCAGAGCCATATTGAAGCTGGTAGAGCCCACATCCGGACAAATTTTTTTCGAAGGCAAGGATATTACCAAGTACAGCCGTCGCGAGATGCGTCCTTTGCGTCAAAAAATGCAGATGGTGTTTCAGGATCCTTTCTCTTCGTTGGATCCAAGACAGACGGTAATGAAGCTCATCAGCGAGCCCATTGTGGAGCATAAACTTCTACATAAGCGAGATATCGAATTGCGCACGTTGGAGTTGATGGAAACCGTAGGCTTAGCTGAACGCTATATCAATGTTTATCCCCATGAGCTGGATGGCGGCAGGCGCCAGCGCATAGGCATTGCAAGAGCATTGGCGGCCAATCCGAGATTGATAGTATGCGATGAACCGGTATCCGCCCTGGATGTGTCCATACAGGCGCAAATACTGAACTTGCTGCAGGAACTCAAAGAGAAAATAGGGCTGACATATATATTCATTACACACGATTTGTCGGTTGTAAAATACTTTGCAGATGATATTGCGGTTATGTATTTGGGTAAAATGGTGGAAAAAGCGCCTGCAGAGCGGCTTTTCGCAAATCCCATGCACCCCTATACCAAGGCGCTGCTATCGGCTATCCCACTGCCCATCGTCGGTAAGGAAAAACCAAAACGCCTCCTGATTAAAGGAGAAATCAGCTCACCGGTGAACTTGCCGGACGAATGTCGATTCAAAAAGCGCTGCGATTGTGTCGTCAAGGCTTGCGAAGGTTCCAATCCGCCGCTTGCAGAGGTTGAAAAAGACCATTTTGTGGCATGCTACGCCTGCAATCAGGGAAAGTAAGAGGTGATAATTATGAAGGTTTATGCGCATAGAGGTTACAGTGGCAGGTATCCCGAAAACACCATGCTGGCATTTCAAAAAGCTTTGGAAGCGGGCAGCGATGGCATAGAGTTTGATGTACAACTCAGCAAAGACGGCGAGGTTGTGATTATCCACGATGAGACGCTGGACAGAACGACGGACGGCAGCGGTGCCGTACGCAACTATACTCTGGCCGAACTGCGCAAGCTTAACGCTTGCGCACAGTGGGGCGATACATACGGCTTCACGCCCATACCCACATTGGAGGAGTACCTGCAGTGGGCAAAGGATACGCACCTGATTACGAATATAGAAATCAAATCCGGCGTGTATTTTTATCAGGGCTTGGAGCAGAAATGTCTGGAGCTGGTGAAAAAATACGGTCTGGAGGATAAGGTGATATTCTCTTCCTTCAACCATTCGTCCATTGCCTTGCTTAAAAAGCTGGCTCCGCACATACTCTGTGGTGCGCTGGTCGAGAATGAAGGGCTCGGCAATGCCGGTTATTATTGCAGGGAATTCGGCTTTGAATACTATCATCCAGGCTGGAAGAATCTGCTGAAAGAGGATATGTTGAACTGCAAGGAATACAATATCCCCATCAATGTGTGGACGGTAAATGATATGGACATACTGCTGCGCATGTGTGAATGGAATGTAGAGGGTATTATCACCAATTATCCGGATGTATGCAAGATATATCTGGAGAACAAAAAATAATACCATTCTTTTGGTCGTTCGGATTCATATCAAGTATGAGTTATATTTGAAAAGTAATAGATTTTCACCACATAAAAAATGACCGTTATCGGTCATTTTTTATGGTTATACCGGTGTAAAACAGAAACGGTAACTTATAATCCGGTGAGAAAGTTTAGGCGTTATGCTCAATATAGAAATGGAGTGCAACGATGCTGCCCTGTGAAAGAAAACTGTCGCCAAAGCAGGCTTTGACGACAGAAGTGTTGGCGGTTGCGATGCGCAATCATTTTGTTTATGGAATATTGCTGTTTCAATTTGGGTTTGGTATTAGTCTGTAAAGTTATCAAAGTAGCCCTGTATGTAGATTACCGGTGTACCCTTATCGCCGCTGCCGGAGGTCAGGTCACAAAGGGAGCCGAGCAAGTCGGTGATTCTTCTGGGTGTGGTACCCTGGCTTGCCATTTTGCCGGTCAGGTTGGCAGACTTATGGGCAATGTAGTTGGATATGGCATCCTTCAGCGCGTCGCCGCTCAGGTGGGCAAATTCGTTGTCGGCGATATACTTCAGCTTGATTTCGTTTGGTGTGCCCTCCAGACCTTCTGTATAGCCGGGGCTTACCACAGGGTCTGCCAGCTCCCAAATCTGTCCTACCGGATCCTTGAATGCACCGTCGCCATATACCATCACTTCGATGTGCTTGCCGGTACGCGCCAGGAGATTGGCTTGGATTTGATGCACCAGCTCAAAGCTGTTGCGCGGGAACAGCTTGATGGATTCCTCGGTGGATTTATTTGAGCCGAGCAGGCCGTACTCTGCATTATATCCGCTGCCGTTTATTGGAGCGGATAATATGTCGTCCAAGCCGTAGATGTGTTCGCACCCGGCTTTGGCAAGCAGTTTGTGTGTTCTTTTGCGGCTGTGTATGTCACAGTGTAAAACGTGATTGGTATACTTCAATATAGTAACGGGATTGTTGGAAAAAATGATTTCGCATTCTTTGCCTTCGCTCTCGATGGTATTCTTATAGTGCTCTATATAGTCAATGCCGGTGAAGGTATGTTTTTCATAGCCGAAATGGGCGCGGAACTGCGCTTCATTCAGCACATCTGTCCAGGGATTCACGCCTTTTTCATCCAAACGGTTGACATATACCAGATGGTTGCCAACCTCGTCGGCAGGGTAGGCGAGCATCAGCACAATCTTTTTGGCTGCGCCGCGTGCGATGCCCTTTAAGTTAATATCAAAACGGTTGCGGCTGAGAATAGGGAAGATAACGCCTATGGTTTCTTCGCCGAATTTTTGACGAACGTCTGCGGCGATATCGTCTACGGACGCATAGTTTCCTTGAGATCTGGCAACCACTGCCTCGGTAATCGCAAGCACGTCTTTTTCGCCTACGGTAATCTTCTCTTGCTCCCAAAAGTCTATTACCAGCTTGCTTACGATTTCGGCCACGTCATCTCCCTTGCGGAAAATCGGCGCTCTAAGCCCTCTTACCACGGTACCAACAATTCTACTCATGCTTACCTCCAAAATATATATGGGAAAGTTCTATTACTATAGTAGTATATCACAATTTTTGAAAATGAGTAGAACAATTTTTGAATTTATTAATTGATTGAAGGGACAGGTCTGTATCGATATTATTATATGGAAAGAAAACGTTCGTAAATAGTTGCGTTAAAACCTATAAAATATGAAAAAGAAAAAACATTCCCATTGCATCATATGATACCGCTGTAAATAGAAAGAACACATCTCTACCAAGAGAGTGGAGCCTGATTCCGACTTTTACGACACACACGGAGCCGTGTACAACATCATATCCCACAACAATCCCACAGTGGGTATTTTTTCAAAAAATATTTTGAAATTTCTGTAAAAAAATGCTTGCATTTTACTTTTACTAATGATACAATTCTGAAGATGTCGGTTTAGGGATGAAGTGATAAGTTGCCGCAGGCCATACGGGTAATTATCACAGACCAGCTTGCAAATCAAGCGACAAGACAGAAACACGACCGTGCGCCGTTCCTACCTGCGATGCAAACGACACACACGGAAGCGTGTACTTATGACCTACTTAAAGGAGGAATAATCAATGGCCGGTTCCAAAATTCGTATTAAGCTAAAAGCTTATGAACACACACTCGTAGATCAGGCTGCAGAACGTATTGTTGAGTCTGCTAAAAGATCCGGTGCCCGTGTATCAGGACCGATCCCACTTCCTACAGAAAAGGAAGTAGTAACTATCCTGCGTGCTACGCATAAGTATAAGGACAGCCGCGAGCAGTTCGAAATGCGTACACACAAACGTCTTATCGACGTATTAAACCCTAGCCCTCGTACAGTAGACGCTATGATGAAGCTGGATCTTCCCGCAGGCGTTGAAATCGAGATTAAGCTGTAACACTCGGAGGTGTACATTATGAAAAAAGCTATTCTAGGTACAAAACTTGGAATGACCCAAGTGTTTACCGAAAACGGCCATCTTGTACCGGTTACGGTTGTAGAGGCTGGTCCTTGCCCTGTAGTGCAAGTGAAAACCGTTGCAAGCGACGGTTATGAAGCGGTTCAATTAGGCTTCAGAGAATATCCCGAAAATCGTGCAAAAAAATTATGCACAAAGCCATTGCTCGGCAAGTTTGAAAAAGCCGGCGTAAAGCCGCAGCGCGTGCTGCGCGAGTTCCGTCTGGAAAACGTTGCCGACTACAAGGTGGGTGACGTGGTAACAGCAGATACCTTTGCAGCCGGTGATGTAATCGATGTAACAGGCATTTCCAAGGGTCATGGTTTTTCCGGCGCAATCAAGCGTTGGAATCAGAGCCGCGGTCCTATGGCGCATGGTTCCAAGTATCACCGCGGCGTGGGTTCCATGGGCTCCAGCGCGCATCCATCTCGCGTGTTTAAAAACAAACACATGCCGGGTCACTATGGTGTAGAAAGAGTAACAATCCAAAACCTGAAGGTTGTGAAAGTGGATAAAGAACGCAACTTGATTTTGGTAAAAGGTTCTCTACCAGGTGCAGATGGCTCTTTGGTACAAATCAAGAGCGCACTGAAAGCACATTAATTCAGAAAAATAGGAGGAAGAAACCATGCCAAAAACTGCGCTGTTAAATATGCAAGGCAAAGAGATTGGTCAAATCGAGCTGAGTGAAAATTTGTTCGCCAGCCCGGTGAGCGAATCCGCTATCCATATGGTGATTCGTTCCATTATGGCCAACCAGCGTCGCGGCACACAGAGTGCTAAAACACGTACCGAAGTGCGTGGCGGCGGCCGTAAGATATATCGCCAAAAAGGTACCGGTAATGCCAGACACCACGGCAACCGTGCACCACAATTCGCACACGGTGGTGTCGTATTTGCTCCAAAGCCTCGTGACTATGTTGTAAAGGTAAACAAGAAAGTAAGAAGACTTGCTTTGAAATCTGCCTTGACTTCCAAGTTCAACGAAGGTGATGTCTTAGTAGTGGATTCCATCAAGCTTGCCTCTCCAAAGACCAAGCTTATGGCGGAAGTGCTCAAGAATTTGGGTGTAGATAAAAAGGTATTGCTCGTGCTCAACAACGAAGATACCGACCTGCGTCGTGCCGGCGGCAACATCTGCTGCCTGAAGTTCAACTCTTCCGAAAGCTTGAACACCTACGACCTGGTAAATGCCAACAAGCTCATCTTCACAAAAGATGCGCTCCAAAAAATCGAGGAGGTGTATGCATAATGAAATACGCACACGATATTATCATACGCCCTGTTCTGACCGAAAAAGCTTACGACGGTATAGCTGACAAGAGATACGTTTTTGAAGTGCAAAAGAACGCTACAAAGACCGAAATCAAAAACGCGTTGGAACATGTCTTCCCAAACATCAAAGTGGAAAAAGTAAATACACTGCGTACATTGGGAAAAATTAAGCGTCAAGGCAAATACAGCGGACGCACACCGGAAATCAAGAAAGCATATGTACAACTGACAAAGGATTCTAAACCGATTGAGTTCTTTGAAGGTATGGCAGAATAGGGGAGGGTGAATCATGGCAGTTCGTGTATATAAACCTACCACACCTGCAAGACGTCACATGTCTGTTCTAACATTCGAAGAAATCACAAGCAAAAAACCCGAGAAATCTCTGTTAGAAGTAAAGAAAAAACATGCAGGTCGTAACAAACATGGCAAAATCACTGTTCGTCACCAAGGCGGCGGCAACAGAGTAAAATATCGTATCATCGACTTTAAGCGCAATAAGAAGGATATCCCTGCCCGCGTTGCCAGCATCGAGTACGATCCGAACAGATCCGCATTTATCGCCCTTCTGTTCTATGCCGATGGCGAAAAGCGCTATATCTTAGCTCCATTGGGCTTGAAGGTAAACGATATCGTATTGGCTTCCAACAACGACAATACCGATATCAAGCCGGGCAATGCGCTCCCGCTTCGCAACATTCCTACCGGTACATTGATTCATAACCTGGAGCTGAAGGTTGGCAAGGGCGGTCAAATCGTTCGTTCTGCCGGCAACAGCGCACAGTTGATGGCCAAGGAAGGCAACAAAGCGCAGGTTCGTCTCCCCAGCGGCGAAGTACGTTTATTCCCTATCGACGCGATGGCTACCATCGGCACAGTAAGCAACCCCGACCACGAAAACGTAAGGCTTGGTAAAGCCGGTCGTGTGCGCCACATGGGTGTTCGTCCAAGCGTGCGCGGTGTGGTAATGAACCCGAACGATCACCCGCATGGTGGTGGTGAAGGTAAGAGCCCTGTCGGTATGCCGGCGCCGGTTACTCCTTGGGGTAAGGTTGCGTTGGGTCTGAAGACTCGTAAGCCTAAGAAGTATAGCAACAAGAGTATTATTAAACGTGCTGGATCACGCTAATTGAGAGGAGGCAGAATCAAATGAGTCGTTCCGTTAAAAAAGGACCTTTTATTCAACCAGCTCTTTTGAAAAAAGTAGAAGCTATGGAAAAGAGTGGTAAGAAAAGTCCGATCAAAACATGGTCTCGATCTTCAACCATTTTCCCTGTATTCGTAGGACACACCATTGCCGTTCATGATGGACGCAAGCATGTGCCGGTTTATGTGACAGAAGACATGGTTGGTCACAAGTTAGGTGAATTTGCCCCTACTCGTACATATCGCGGACACGCTGGCGATAAAAAAGGCAAATAATACAGGAGGATGTAAATAATGGCAAGCAATACACGTAAAAAAGGTGAGAAGCATCTCGCCAATAAAGACAGACGCCCAAAGGCAACTGTAAAAAACGTGCGTATCCCATCCTCTAAGGTAAAAATTGTTATCGATTTAATTCGTGGCAAAAATGTGGATGATGCACGTGCAGTACTTAACTTCACGCCAAGAGCCGCCAGCCCTATCGTGCTGAAGCTGTTGGACAGTGCCATTGCAAATGCAGTAAACAACAACGAATTGGACAGAAAGAGCCTCTATATTTCTGAAATATATGCCAACGAAGGTCCTACACTCAAGAGATACGTTGCGCGTTCCCGCGGCAGCGCATCCCCATGGTTAAGACGTACAAGTCATGTAACTGTGGTACTCGACGAAAAACAAGCATAGGAGGTTGCATCATGGGTCAAAAAGTAAATCCGCATGGCGCTCGTGTAGGTATTATCCTGCCTTGGAGCACCCGCTGGTATGCTAATAAAAAGGATTTTGCGAAAAACCTCCATGAGGATTACAAAATCCGTACATTTTTAAAGAAAAAATGCTTTCATGCAGGCGTTGCCAGCATCGATATCGAACGCACTGCAAACCGCGTTTCCGTATTTGTTTTTGCTGCTAAGCCGGGTATGATTGCCCGCAGCGGTGAGGAAGTAGCAAAGCTGAACGCCGAAGTAGCCGCACACGTTGGCGGAACTGTACAGGTAAACATCATTGAGGTGAAGAAGCCGGAGCTCAACGCACAGCTTGTTGCAGAGAGTGTAGCACAGCAGCTTGAAAAGCGTGCGAGCTTCCGCCGTGCAATGAAGCAGAGCATCCAACGCTCCATGCGTGCGGGCGCAAAGGGTATTAAAGTATCTTTGTCCGGCCGTGTAGGCGGTGCCGATATCGCTCGTACAGAGCATTATCATGAGGGTTCCATCCCACTGCAAACCTTGCGTGCAAATATCGACTATGGTTTTGCCGAAGCAGATACAACATACGGTAAGTTGGGCATAAAGGTATGGATCTACAAGGGTCAAAAATTACCGGATGCAAAGAAAAAACCGGAAAGAAAAGAACAAGGAGCGAAATAAGCCATGTTGATGCCTAAAAGAGTAAAACACCGCAAACAATTCCGCGGAAGAATGACTGGTAAAGCTTCTCGTGGTAATTTCCTTGCATTTGGTGATTTCGGTATTGTGGCTACCACCCCAAGCTGGGTAACAAGCCAACAGATCGAAGCTGCCCGTATTGCATTGACACGTTATATTAAGCGTGGCGGTAAAGTTTGGATCAAAATATTCCCGGACAAACCTGTAACACAAAAGCCTGCCGGCGTTCGTATGGGTTCCGGTAAAGGTTCTCCCGAATACTGGGTAGCAGTTGTAAAACCGGGCAGAGTTATGTTTGAAATCAAGGGTGTAAGCGAAGAAGTAGCCCGCGAAGCATTGAGACTTGCTTCCCATAAACTTCCTCTTAAAACCAAGTTCATCAAACGTGAAGAAAAAAATAATGAATCGGGTGGTGAAGCATAATGAAGGCTAAAGAACTTACTAACATGAGTCCTCAAGAGCTCAGAGAAAAAATCAAAGAGCAGAAGACCGAACTTTTCAACCTTCGTTTCCAGCTTGCGACCGGTCAGCTACAAAACACAATGGTAATTACTAATGTAAAACGCGATATTGCGCGTTTGAAGACCGTTTTGAGCCAGAAGGAAGCCAAATAAGGCTGTAAAACCGAAGATTAGGAGGAACTTCAATGTCAGAATCAAGAGGTATTCGTAAATCCCAAGTTGGCATGGTGGTTAGTGACAAAATGGATAAGACCATTGTTGTAGAGATTAAGACTCGTGTACGCCATCCGCTCTATGGAAAAATTATGAATAAAACAACCAAGCTAAAAGCACATGATGAAAACAACACATGTGGCATCGGCGACAAAGTACGCGTGATGGAAACCCGTCCGCTAAGCCGTGATAAACGCTGGCGTTTAGTAGAAATAATCGAAAAGGCTAAATAATAGAGCGTATGCTCGTTAATGCCATTAAAGGATCGAGAGGTACATTACCCCTCGAACCCATTAAAGGAGGAAAAACGTATGATTCAGCCACAAACCAGGCTAAAAGTTGCCGACAACAGCGGCGCTAAAGAAATAATGTGCATACGTGTCTTGGGCGGATCCTTCCGCCGTCATGGCTCCGTTGGCGATGTTATAGTAGCCAGCGTGAAAACTGCACAGCCAGGTGGCAACGTAAAAAAGGGTGATGTTGTAAAAGCTGTTATAGTTAGACAACACAAGAGCATGCGTCGTGTTGACGGTAGCTACATCCGCTTTGACGACAATGCCGCTGTACTGATAGATAACAACAAAATGCCCCGCGGTACCCGTATATTCGGGCCCGTGGCACGCGAACTGCGCAGCAACAAAGATTTTATGAAGATCGTATCCCTTGCTCCGGAAGTACTGTAGGAGGTAATCACTAATGAGTAAATTACATGTTAAAACAGGTGATCGCGTACTTGTACTGAACGGTAACGAAGATATTCGTGGCAAAGAAGGCAAGGTACTCAGCGTAAACCCAACTACCAAAAAGGTAATTGTAGAAGGCTTGGCTATGGTAACCAAACACCAGAAGCCGCGCCGTCAAGGTGAAGCAGGCGGCACATTTCAAAAGGAACGCGCCTTAGATGCTTCCAATGTGATGCTTGTTTGTCCAAAATGCAACAAAGCAAGCAGAGTCGCTCGTCGCGATGCGATCGTGGAGAATGAAAGCGGCAATAAAGTTACAAAACATGTTCGTTACTGCAAAAAATGTAACGAAAATATCGACTAAGGAGGAACGCTAAATGGCTACAAGATTAAACGCGCTGTATAAAGCCGAAGTGGCTCCTGCCTTAAAAGAAAAATTCGGCTATAAGAATGTGATGGAGATTCCAAAGCTCCACAAAATCATTATTAACTCCGGTCTTGGCGATTGCAAGGATAACAGCAAAGCGCTGCAAACAGCAGTAGAAGAGTTGTCATTGATCGCCGGTCAAGCGCCGTTGGTTACCAAAGCTCGTAAGTCCGTTGCAAACTTTAAAGTGCGTGCCGGCATGAGCGTTGGCGCAAAGGTTACCCTGCGTGGCGACCGCATGGAAGAGTTTTTTGACAAACTCGTAAACATTGCGTTACCGCGCGTTCGTGACTTTCGTGGCGTAAGCAACAAGGCATTTGACGGTCGTGGCAACTATGCTTTAGGCATTCGTGAACAACTGCTCTTTCCTGAAATCAACTACGATAAAGTAGACAAGATTCGCGGTATGGAAATCATTTTCGTAACCAGCGCAAATACAGACGAAGAGTGCAAAGAGTTGTTGTCGTTGCTCGGCATGCCATTCGCAAGATAATAAGGAGAGAATTATGGCAAAAACCAGTTTAAAAATAAAGCAAAGCCGTCCAGCAAAATTCTCGACCAGAGCATATACACGTTGCTCTATATGTGGCAGACCACATTCCGTTTTGCGCAAGTATGGCATTTGCCGTGTATGTTTTAGAGAACTGGCCTATAAAGGTCAAATCCCTGGTGTCCGCAAGGCCAGTTGGTAAGCGGCATTATTTACAGAAGGAGGTCAAAACATGGTTGTAAACGATCCCATCGCAGATATGCTTACTCGTATACGCAATGCACAAGTAGCTAAACACGATGCTGTGGTACTGCCTGCCAGCAACACAAAAAAGGCAATTGCTAAAATCCTGTTGGATGAAGGCTACATCAAAAATGTTGAGTTTATCAACGACGGCCCACAAGGCTCCATCAAGCTTGTTCTCAAGTATGTAGATGGTAAGCAGCCGGTAATTGGGGGCTTAAAGCGCATTAGCAAGCCCGGCTTGCGTATCTATGCACAAAGCAGCGAACTGCCGCAGGTATTAGGCGGCTTAGGCATCGCAATTGTAAGTACTTCAAAGGGTATTATGACCGCCAGTGAAGCTCGTAAAGAGGGCGTAGGCGGCGAAGTATTAGCTTATATTTGGTAATCCCTGACACGTCAATGGAGGTGTGAATTATGTCACGTATCGGTAAACTTCCGATAACAATTCCCGCGGGCGTGACTGTTACGGTAGATGATAACAATGCCGTATTGGTGAAAGGACCGAAAGGTGAACTTTCTCAGGTAGTCAACCGCGCAATAACATTAGAACAAAACGATGGTGTGCTCACTTTGACCAGACCATCCGATTCCAAGCCGCACAAGTCTATGCATGGTTTGTACCGTGCACTTGTGAACAATATGGTTGTGGGTGTAAGCACCGGGTTCAGCAAAACCCTGCTCCTGATTGGTACCGGTTACCGCGCAGAAGTAAAAGGCGATGAGGTAACATTAAATATCGGTTATTCTCATCCGGTGGTAATCAAAGCTCCGGCACATGTAACATTTACTACCCCCGAACCGACCAAATTGGTGATAAGCGGTATCGACAAGCAGGTTGTAGGTAATCTTGCTGCCGATATTCGTGCCCTGCGTAAACCGGAACCATATCTTGGTAAGGGTATCAAATACGATAACGAAGTCATCCGCCGCAAGGTTGGTAAGACTGGTAAATAATAAAAGGAGTGAACGCAAATGTTTTCTAGACGTGATAAAAATGAAGTTCGTCTCATTCGTCATGCGCGTGTACGTAAAAAAGTTAGCGGCACTTCCGAATTGCCAAGACTTTGTGTATATCGCAGCTTGAATCATATCTACGCACAGGTTATCGACGATATCAAACAGTGCACATTGGTTAGTGCATCTACCGTAGATAAAGAACTCAAGTCCAAAACCGCTGATCTTTCCAAGAAAGAAGCAGCAAAACTGGTAGGCAAAACTTTAGGTGAGCGTGCAGTAGAAGCAGGCATTGAAAATGTTGTATTTGACCGTGGTGGATATCTCTATACCGGTCGTGTACAGGAGCTTGCAGAAGGTGCACGCGAGGCCGGTCTTAAATTCTAATAAAGGAGGAACACGAACATGCAACGTAATAATCAACAACGCATGAATCACAGAGAGCCAAGCGAATTCAAAGAAAAGCTGGTTTCACTCAACCGTGTTACCAAGGTTGTTAAGGGTGGCCGTAACATGCGTTTTGCAGCATTGGTTGTTGTTGGCGATGAAAAAGGCCGTGTAGGTTGCGGCATTGGAAAATCTGCCGAAATCTCCGATGCAATCCGTAAAGGTGCAGCAGTGGCAAAGAAAAATTTAATTACTGTACCTATTCACAATACCACCATCCCGCATGAAACCAAAGGTTACTTCGGCACTGCACAAGTAACATTGATTCCTGCCGAAGAAGGTGCCGGTCTGATCGCCGGCGGTGCTGCACGTGCTGTACTGGAGCTCAGCGGTATCAAGGATATTCGTACCAAATCCTATGGTTCCAGCAACCGTGTAAACACTGTAAAAGCAACTATCAATGGTTTGAAAAGTCTGCTCGCTCCGGAAACTGTGGCAGAGCGCCGTGGCAAAACCGTAGAAGAAATTACAGCATAGGAGGATATGTAGATGAAATTAGCAATTACATTGAAAAAGTCTCCTATTGCAAGCTTGGATGTACATATCCGCACCGTTAAGGCACTGGGCTTGAAAAAAGTTGGACAGACTGTTGTACAGCCTGACAACGCTTGTGTCCGCGGCATGATCTTCCGTGTTAAGCACATGGTAGAAGTAGCAGAAGTACAGGAATAGGAGGGAGCGCAAATTATGAAACTACATGATTTGAAACCCGCCGAGGGTTCCAGAACTGCGTCAAAGCGTCTTGGAAGAGGTAGCGGCAGCGGTCTTGGTAAAACTTCCGGTAAGGGTCACAAAGGTGCCAAAGCCCGATCCGGCGGCGGCAAAGGCCCCGGATTTGAAGGCGGACAAATGCCTTTGATCCGCAGAGTACCAAAGAAGGGCTTTACCAATATCTTTAGAGTGGAATATGCTACCGTAAACGTAGAAAGCCTCAACGGTTTTGCAAACGGCACCGTAGTAGACCAAGCTCTCTTGCTCGAAAAGGGCATGATTCATAAAGGCTTTGCAGGCCTTAAAGTTCTGGGCAACGGCGCGCTGACACAAAAGCTCACAGTTGTGGCAGACAAGTTCTCTGCAAGCGCAAAAGAAAAAATTGAAGCACTAGGTGGAAAGACCGAGGTGAAGTAATATGTGGGAAACAATACGCAATGCTTTTAAAGTAAAAGAAATCAAGCAGAAATTGTTATACACCTTCTTTATTCTTCTCATTTTCCGTCTGGTAAGCGTGATTCCGGCTCCGGGTGTAAACTTTGCGGCTGTAAAATCACAAATGACCACCAACCTCGATGTGCTCGCTCTTGTAAACATGATGACCGGTAATGCCTTTCAAAACATGACCGTTATGGCTATGGGTATTACTCCATACATCAACGCAAGCATTATTATGCAGCTGTTGGCAGTTGCCATTCCTGCTTTGGAGCGCTTGCAGAAACAAGGCGAAGAGGGCAGAAAAAAGATTGCCCAAATTACCCGTTATGTAACCATCGGCTTGGCATTGTTCCAGGCCATCGGTCTGGTATCCAGTTTAGGCTACATTCGTCCCGGATTTTTTAACTACCTGTTGGTAGGCGTGAGCATGGCTGCCGGATCTACCTTAGCTATGTGGCTGGGTGAGCGTATTACCGAAAAGGGTATCGGCAACGGCGTATCTTTATTGATTTTCTCTGGTATTGTCAGCAACCTGTTCAACGGTACACAAACTCTTGTGTCCAGAGCGCTTACAAATGGATTGCTTTCCGACTGGATCAAAGTATTCTCCGTATTTGCTCTTCTTATCGTGATGGTTGTTATCGTTACCTTTGTAAACATGGGTGAAAGACGCATTCCTGTAAACTATGCAAAGCGTGTGCGCGGCAGAAAAATGTATGGCGGTCAAAACACATACATGCCTATTAAGGTGGATGCCAGCGGCGTATTGCCCTTGATTTTCGCGTTTGCTTTCATGGCTTTCCCCAGCACCATCATTCAGCTGACCAATCCAACCAGCGGCTTCGCTATTTGGTGGGGTAGAAACTTTGGCCAAGGCAGCGCAGGCTACCTGTTGGTAACAGCGTTGCTGATTTTTGGATTCACATTCTTCTATTCATCCATTACCTATAATGCCGATGAAATTTCCAAAAACCTGCAGGAAAACGGTGGTATGATTCCCGGTATTCGCTCCGGCAAGGCAACTGTAAGTTATCTGAACAGAGTTAAGAATCGTCTTACCACATTCGACGCCCTTTTCCTGGCAGTGATTGCAACCATTCCTACACTTGCTACAGTGCAGCTGCAGGAAGCCATTCCTTTCGCCGCATCCTCAATCTTGATTGGTGTTAGCGTAGCGCTTGAAACCATGCGTCAGTTGGAAGGTCAACTTACAACTCGTAATTATCAAGGTTTCCTATAAAATTCCAATGCAGGCGTATGAGGTGTTGTACGCCTGTATTGAATAGTTAATACGGGAGGTAAACTCGTGAACGTTATTTTCTTAGGACCTCCGGGGGCCGGTAAAGGAACCCATGCACAAAAAATATGCCTGGAATACAATATTCCGCAAATTTCTACCGGTGATATATTGCGTAAGGCTATAGCCGATGCCACACCGATAGGATTAAAAGCAAAAGAATATGTGGATGCCGGCGCGCTCGTGCCGGACAGTGTGGTAATTGAGATTGCCAAACAGCGCCTTGCACAGGACGATTGCAAAAACGGCTATATTTTAGACGGTTTTCCCCGTACTGTAGCGCAGGCGGAAGCCTTGGATTCTATTGCTAACATCGACTTTGTGGTGAACATCGCAGTGGCGGATGAGGTGATTGTGAATCGCCTGGGTGGCAGAAGGGTTTGCCCGGCCTGCCAGTCTGTATATCATGTCGCTTTTTTGAAGGGAGAAACCAAGTGCAGCAAGTGCGGCACCGAAATCATTCAGCGCAAGGATGACAGCGAAGCCACAATCCTGTCACGCTTACAAGTATATTCCGAACAAACCGCTCCTCTTATTGACTATTATCAAAAAGCCGGGAAATTAATTACTGTAAACGGTGCACAAGAGCTGGACAAGGTTACAGTGGATGTTCGCAAGGCTTTTGAGGCAAATAATGATTAGTATCAAAAATCCCGTCCAGATTCAAAAAATGAGAGATGCCGGCAAGATTCTCTACGATGCTCTGCAGGAAACCGTCGCCCACGCAAGGGCGGGGGTGACCACTCTGGAGCTGGATGAAATTGCCGAGCGCTATATCCGTAAATTCGGGGCAACTCCTGCATTCAAAGGCTATAACGGCTTTCCCGCAACACTATGCACCAGTCTGAACGACAGCGTGGTGCATGGAATACCTTCGCACAGTAATGTTTGCAGGGAAGGCGATATTCTTAGCATAGACTGCGGAGTCACCCTGGACGGATGGAATAGCGACAGCGCCATTACGGTGGGCATAGGCAATATCAGTGCCGAAGCCAGGAAGTTGATCGAAACCACCGAAAGATCTTTTTTTGAAGCAGCCAAACTGGCTGTGGCAGGCGCCAGACTGGGCGATATCGGCAATGCCGTGTACCAGGTGGCAAACAAAGAGCATTACGGCGTTGTCCGTCAGCTTACCGGCCACGGTATTGGCAAGGATTTGCACGAAGAACCAACTGTGTATAACTATGGTATTCCGGGTAAGGGCACGCGTCTGTATAAAAACATGACGATATGCCTCGAACCGATGATTACCGCAGGTTCTTGGGATGTAAAGATACTGGAGGATGATTGGACCATTAAAACAAGCGATGGATCGCTTTGCTCACATTATGAACACACTCTTTTGATTAGAGATGGCCTGCCCGAACTGCTGACTTACCCGGGCTTTGAATGGAAGGAGGACGCTTAGTTTGAACGTATCTACGTTTGAAAACGGGCGTGTTGTTCTATCCACACAGGGTAGGGATAAGGGGCGCTTGTTCATCGTTTTGGAAAGTGTTAATGATGATTTTGTATTGATAGCAGATGGCGATTTGCGACTGATTGCAAAGCCCAAACTAAAAAGAAAAAAGCATCTGAAAGCCATCCCTTATATTGCAGAAGACTTTTTGCACAAGCAAAAAAATAATAAAACGATTTTAGACAGTGATTTGAAAGCTGAACTAAACGGATTTAGCGAGGTATATAAAAATGTCAAAAGATGATGTTTTGGAAATGGAAGGCACCATCGTAGAAGCACTGCCCAACGCAATGTTTTTAGTAAAGCTTCCGAATGGTCATAATATCCTGGGTCATATCTCGGGTAAAATGCGTATGAACTACATCCGCATCTATCCGGGCGATAAAGTAAAAGTAGAGCTTTCTCCTTATGATTTGACACGCGGTCGAATCACCTGGAGAAGTAAGAATTAATTTTAAGGAGGCGCATGCACATGAAAGTTCGTCCAAGCGTTAAGCCAATTTGTGAAAAATGCAAAATTATTAAACGCAGAGGTAAAGTAATGGTAATCTGCGAAAATCCTAAACATAAACAAAAACAAGGCTAAATAAAAAGCTCCCTTATGGGAGCTTTTTATTATCAGCTGGAGGTACCCCGGCTGATAGTATAGAGCCAATCAACAACAAAATTAAGGTTCTGAAGAGGCTATATTACAGAATATCCTCATTCAGAACCTTTAGAAACAGAATTCTATTACTTGCTTAGTGTGATATATCATATCCATTTTGGAATAGTTATTCATGCATTTTTTCCCTACTCCCAACTGTTGACAGAGAACCTTTAAAATTGGGAGATATTTAACAGCAGGAAATGCGAAACAATAGGAACTCAGGTTGTTTTTAAGGTATCGTCATGTTCAATTATGATTTTTTCTTTCAATTTTATGTTCAGAGGCTGATGGCTTATTATGATAATCATTTTGTCGTCTATTTTACTCAATACATTTTCAACAAAGTGAATGGATTCATTATCTAAATTGGCAAGAGGTTCGTCCAGTATAGTAATGGGTTTATTATGTATGATTGCACGTAATAGCATCATGCGTTTAGCTTCTCCATCAGAATATTTGCCAATGGATGCATGTAAAACATGTTGATTTGCGTATTTGTGTAAACCTAAACATTGCATTAGAGAAATTACTTTATTATCGGGTATTTCACGAAACATGGTCAAATTTTCCTTGAGAGTTGCATCGAAGAAAAAATTTTCTTGTCTCATTATGCTGATAAGATCATTAATGTTTGATATTTCCTGTACTGAAACATTATTGATACTGACAGTACCACTATCGACAGGGTAATATCCAAGCAAAAGACTGCTAAGGGTCGTTTTACCGCTGCCGCTCTGTCCGCTGATTTGCGTAATTCCATTTCCGGATATATAAATATTTAAGTTGGTAAAAAGAGCGTTAGAGGTGCCAGGATAGTGAAAATGCACATTATTAAAACATAAGTCATGTACATTTTTAATACAAATTCTGCCCTGTTCGGACAGTTCTTTATAGTCAGCAATATTGTGAATGTAACGTAATTTTTCTTTGGCTGATTTTAATTGTTGCAGATAAAATGTTGTGTATGGTATTTGATACGAAAGATTGTTCATAATGCCTAAGGCAGCAATATAATCACCAGCATTCAAAGTTCCGTTGCCAACGAATTGTGCTACGAACAGTATGCTGATTATATTGCAAATAACGAGTATTATTTCACTGATACGGAAACTTGCAGACATCGCTGCGAACCATCGGGTACGTTTTAAATAATAATTTTGTGTGCTATGCTCAAATTTTTGAAAAAAACGTTTTTTCATACCAAAGTTAACAATGGTTTCTATTCCGTCTAGAAATTCATTTAACTTGGCTATATTGTTTTCATTGGCATATATTGCTGATTTTTCGTATGCGACAATATGTTTTCCGATAAACTTTGGCAACAGCAATGCTGGTATTATTGAGATTATGCTAAACAGTATAAGCTGCGGTGCAATGTGATAGAGAAAGAACATTGCCGAGCTTACTGCAGCAATGATTTCGAGTAACCCGTAGATTGAGTTGAAGTAGGTCATCTCTAATCCATTGACTTCATTGATATATGCATTGCTGTAATGTCCTTCATTTTTCTTTAGGAAACTGGGATAGCTGTGTCGCAATATGCCTTGAAAGATGTTTCGACGCAAATCTTGCAGGCTTCGTGCTTGAAATGCATAAAAAATACGTGTATATAGAAAAAAACTAAAAGGAATGCCTATCATGATAAGTACAAATATGAGGACAGTGTGCGGAAGATTACTGTGTATTGCGGTATCAGCTATTATCTCATTTACTAACTTACCTTTATATGTTTCAAATAAATGCTTCAATGTTTCCGATATAAAAATGAGTATGATTGCACAAAACAAATGTTTGCGGTAGTGATTTAGAAAACGGAACAAATCACTTTTTGTTTTCATATTCTTCCTCCTGATTGATTGCAACATTTTCTTTTTTTATTTGCATTAGCTTTCTATCTTGTAGAATATATACATCATCCATAGCGTCTAAAAGAGCAGAGCTGACTTGATGACTGATGATAATTAAACTTTGATCTTGAATATTCAAAATATACTCTTCAATCAAATGGATATTTTCGGGATCAATGTTAGCCAGTGGTTCATCAAGTATCAACAGAGGGGTTTTTTGCAAAAAACTGCGACAGAGCGCAATGCGTTTTTTTTGCCCTCCGGATACATTTTTTCCTTTTTCGCTTAATTCAAAATTGCCGTTTTGGCGATCAATAATATCATGCAGACCTAATTGCAACAGTATATTTCGGCACTCAACAGTGTCATCATGGAATAAGTTTTCTATCAAATTGTCTTCAAACAGGAAGGAATCCTGTGAAGAAAGACAGACAAGCTTCTCTAACTTGTTGTCTGCATAATAGATATTGCCTTCCTGCGGCTGCAGATAAGACATGATTAAACTGATAAGGGTACTTTTTCCGCTTCCACTTTTGCCGACAATAAGTATTTTTTTATTTTTTTCGATTGATAAATTTATATTTTCAAGTATTTTATTTTGAGCATAAGAAAAATGAAGATTTTCTATATGAAGTAATTTTTCACCATTTGTCGTGCGCAGTTTAGGTTCATCTTCTGCGTGGTTCAGGTAATCAATGATCGATTTGACTGCAGGCTTGCTGGATAGTACGGCTTCTACCAGCCTGGCCAGCCAATAGATGGGTTCGCTTAATGTGGAGCTGAGAGAAAATATTGTGATGAAGCCGCCTACGCTTAATTTGCCTTGAAATAGTTGATAGGCACAAAACAGAGCGATGATTCCTTGTGCAAAGAAGGTCAGGACAGAGCTTAAACCGTTGGTATTTGCCTGTATTCTGGCACGTTTTAGAGCGCTTTTCTTCAGCTCTCCCAATGAGCTGTCATATACCTTTAAAATATCTTGTTCGATATGATAATTTTTGATAAGTTCAAGACTTTTAATGTAAGACATAAATTTTCCAACATGTGTTTTGGCATCAATCATATAGGATTCTTGCACATTGCTTAGTTTTCTTTGTTGGGATTTTGTTGCTAAGACAGGTACTGTGTATATCAGAATAGCAATAATGGTTATTTTTATATCTATCAGGAGCATTGCAATCAAGCTTAGACTTAATTCAAACAAAATTTCAATGACACGGCCTCCAATGGTTAGATAATTGTTTACAACAATATCAAGTTCCGTTGTGTATTTGTTTATGATATTGGCTCTGTCTAAATTTCGAATGTTTATTCTGCTTTGAGAAAGCGTTTTTTGAAAGATATCGTTTTTGAGATTTCGATAGATGCGTTGCACTGTACGAAATCGTAGTAAAGAAAACAAATAGCCAATTCCAATATTTAAAAGTATTAAAAATAAAAAAATACCAATTTGAAAGATTAATTGAAAGTTGCCTTGATGGATTGCTTCATCAATAAGAGTACCTTTCATTCTTGCAATCTGAATATAGGCTAATCTGCTGATTATAAGCAGAATGGCAATGACAATGATCATTTTCCGCTCTTGTTTGAAATAGCGTTGCATAAAATCCTCCTATATTATAGTTAGTTATATTTAACTATAATATACCAAAAATAAGTATGATAATCAATATTTTTAAAATTCATCTTTTTATAAAAATACTGTATAATATCTTTATAATTTGAATATTGAAAGGAAGTATTTCCATGCCTTGTACCACAATATTAGTCGGGAAAAACGTAAGCTACGACGGCTCTACCATGGTAGCCCGCAATGAGGATTCCGGCGCAGGCGGCTATATGCCCAAAAAGTTTGTTGTTGTGCCGCCGGAGCAGCAACCCAAGGTCTATACATCCGTGCTTTCCCATGTGACAATCCCACTGCCCGAAAACCCTATGCAGTATACCGCTTTCCCTAACGCGGTGGAGGGAGAGGGCCTATGGGCAGCCTGCGGCGTAAACGCTGCCAATGTATCTATGACTGCCACCGAAACCATCACATCCAATGAGCGTGTATTATCGAGCGATCCTTTAGTAAAGCTCATTCCTGCCAAAGGCAAGGAGGGCGATGCGGATTACATGCCGGAGCAGGCAGGCGGCATAGGTGAGGAAGATATCGTTACACTGGTGCTGCCCTATATCAAAAACGCAAGAGAGGGCGTACATCGCCTTGGAGAACTGCTGAAAACATATGGCACCTATGAGATGAACGGCGTTGCCTTTCAGGATGAAAATGAAATCTGGTGGCTGGAAACTATAGGTGGCCATCACTTTATCGCACGCCGTGTGCCGGATGATTGTTATGTGGTTGCGCCCAACCAGCTGGGTATAGATTATTTTGATCTGGACGATGCCTTTGGAGGGCAAAAGGAATTTATTTGCTCTGCCGATCTGCGTGAGTTTATCGCCGATAACCACTTGAATTTGTCCCTGGACGGCAGTTTGAATCCGCGTGACGCTTTCGGCAGCCATTCCGATTCCGACCACGTGTATAATACACCCAGAGCCTGGATTGTACAGAAGTACTTCAACCCCTACAGCTCTGTATGGGAGGGAGATATGGCGGAGTTTACGCCTGCTTCCGACGATTTGCCCTGGTGCCGTGTGCCGGATCGCAAAATCACTGTGGAGGATGTAAAGTATGCCTTGTCCAACCATTTCCAGGGCACGGATTACGATCCCTACAGCAAGCATGCAGATCCGCATAAAAAAGGCTCTTTCCGCCCCATAGGCGTAAACCGCACCAATTTCCTGGCATTGGTGCAGCTGCGCGCAAATATGCCTGATACCGTCAAGAGCGTGGAGTGGGTGGCATTGGGCTCCAATGTATTCAATGCCTTTGTGCCTTATTACACCAATGTGGATCATACGCCAAAGTATTTGGCAGATACCTGCGGACAGGTGAGCACCGAGAGCTTCTACTGGGCAAACCGTATCATCGCCGCCCTGGCAGACCCGCATTTTGCGAATTGCATTGCCCTTGTGGAGCGTTATCAGATGGCGGTGCAGTCCCGGGGACATGAAATCATCAAAAAATACGACAAACAGATTCTGTCCGAAAATCTGAGCATGGAGCAGGCCAAAGCATGCTGCGAAAAAGCAAACGCCGAAATCACCGACATGCTGAAAGCCGCAACCGACGACTTGCTGCATAAAGTCTTGTTTGAATCCAGCAACCACATGCAAAACGGGTTTTCCCGTTCGGATGCGTAGAACAGACATAAAAAAATCCTCTGCAAGGAGGATTTTTTGTGTGCGGAACATATTCCAAAAATGCGATCTGTTTGGTATGCAATTGCAGATTTTGCAGGTGGTCGGAACAAGCGGCAGCGCAGAGAGCCGACCTGTGAAGAAGTGCCGTCGCTTTGTCTGCAAAGTGACAGAGAACTTGGGATGGTCATAATCTGTTATTTTACGGAACATACAACAGAGCTATTTGCAAGTGACGTACAGATATTGTTTTTACGATTTGTGTGTTACATAATTAATAATAGTTTAATTGGATTGCGTTACGGAATATGCGGAAAAAACAGTATTTTTGTGCAAACGGCGGACATGCGGCTTGTTGAATGAGAGGGGATGCCAACAGGCTTTTTGTTAAGCTCTGTCACGCCATCTCCTGTACCAGCAGCTTGCCGTCTTCAAAACGGTATATTACATCACAGGAGGCCTGTATATCGCTGGCGCTGTGGCTTGCCAGTATGATGCACTTGCCCTGCATTTTGCATTGTTGGAACAGGGCGTGCAGGTCTTGGTTGGCTTGGCTGTCCAAGCCGTTGAACGGCTCGTCCAATATCAAAATGGAGGGATTCTCCAGCATGGCCTGCGCGATGCCCAAACGCTGCCGCATACCCAGAGAGTATTTGCCCACCGGCTTTTTGCTGTGAGGATCGAGTCCAACCTGTTCCAGCATGGCGATCGCTTCCGCGCGGCTTGCGCGTTTGGATATTCCGGCGAGTATCTCCAGGTTTTTCAGTGCTGTCTGCGAAGCCAAAAAGCCGGGGGATTCGATGATAATGCCTGTGCTGGGGGCAAAATCGCAGTCCTTGCCGATCTGTTTTCCCAGTACCTTGACCCAGCCCGATGTGGGGCGTGAAAATCCGCATATGCAGCGCATCAGCGTAGTTTTA
>JBHADM010000034.1:0-15404 GCA_041855045.1 Bacillota bacterium
AAGAACCCTTGTTGTGTCGACACATGATGCTCAATTAAAAGCCATAGGTAATAGTATTTGTGATTTATATTGATATTAAATGTAAGAAGATATTATACTATTCTCATATAAAAAAACCACATCTTTCCGATGAAAAGATATGGGTTTTTAGTAATTGTTGCACAATATATTGTCAATTATCGGACAGTGTTTGCAACATCTCCGGATATAGTTTTTTCAGGAGCGAGCCGGCGCGCTGCACCCCGCTCTCCGTCAGCCGATAGCGTTCATTTTCGACAAAAATCAGCTTTTGGCTTTGCAAATCCTTGACCGTACTCTTCACTTTTTCATGACTCCAGTTCAAATGCTGGCCTATGGTATGCACACCGGTTTCGACTTCTTCGCTTTCCTCGAATCTGTGGTTGTTAACATGAAGGATAAAGGTGTCCATCAAAAATTCCCGCTTTTGGCGGTTTCTGCGTAGAAGTGTCCCTACGATGCCTTGTTTTGGGGAAAAGAGCAGTACGCCCAAGAAGAGGATGCCAAGTGTGCTCGCCATCATACCCGCGATGGAAACATCCAACAACAGCGCGATCTGCAAACCGATGACTGCAGTTAATACCGCAAACAAAACAGAAAGCCACAGCATTTTTGTCAGCTTTTCGGTAAGCAGATAAGCGCATGCAGGGGGGCCAGCCATAAATGCAATCACCAGAATGGACCCCACCGCTTCGAAAGAACCCACTGCCGTAATGGATACCACACTCATGAGTCCGTAGTAAAGCAGCGTTGGAGAAAAACCCAGTGCGGTCGCCAGTATAGGATCAAAGGAGCTAAGCATCAGCTCCTTGAAAAAAACAGCAATGAACACGATGTTTATAACGAGCAGAGCTGCACCCACATATATGGATCTTGCGCCGACATCTACACCAAACAATTCTACGCGGTCGAAAGGAGCAAACGCAAGCTCACCCAGCAAAACCGTGTCGGTGTCGATATGAACATTTCCCGCATAGAGGGAAATCAAAATGATGGCGATGGAAAAGAGTAAAGGAAAAACCACGCCAATGGAGCTGTCCTCGCTAACCAGCTTGGTACTGTGCACCAACTCTGTCAACCATACGGTGATCAAGCCCATGGCCGCTGCCGCAAGGATTAGAAAAGGATTATTCAAATCCTGCACTGCAAAAAAGGCCAACACTATGCCCAAGAGTATCGTATGCGTAATGGAATCCGCCATCATAGTCATCTTGCGCAAGAACAGAAAACTGCCGCACAGGGCACAGGATACCGCAATAAAAATAGCGATAAGCTGTATTTCCAACTCAGGATGGTACATATTTTCCCTCCTTGAGATCTTTTTTCACTTTGGCGCGCTGCATTGTTTTATACAGAATGCCGCGTCCCGGCGCAAAGAGAAGACTGACAAGCGCTATAACAGAGATGACCAATACAATGGTCGCACCGGTAGGCATACCGTTCCAAACCGAGCTGATAACTGTACCCAACACGCCTGCTACCATACCAAATACTGCACTCCACACCATCACAAGCCAAAAACGACTGGTCCATTGGCGTGCAGCCACCGCAGGTGCAACCAGCATGGCGCTCATCAGCACGACACCCACACTTTGAATGCCGATGATAATCGCCACACCGATTAGACCGGTGATCAATGCGTTGATGAAATGAATCGGAATCCCTATACTCTGTGCAAACTCACGGTCAAACATAGTCACCTTAATAGCGCGCCAAAGTACAATTACCAGCAACAGGCTGATGATGCAGGCAACCGCCATAAGCTCCACATCGCTGCGCAGCAAGGAAGATGCCTGCCCGTACAGGAAACCGTCTATACCCGCCTGTCTGGCATTCGGATTTCGTTGCAGAAGCGTCTTGAGCACCAATCCGAATCCGAAAAAAACCGAAAGAATCAATGCCAGTGCTGCGTCGAATTTAATCTTGGTGTATCGCACGATAATCATAACCATCCATACCGCCAGCATACCGCTGAGCAATGCGCCCAGCATCATGGGCAGGGTTTGCTTTACTCCCATCAACATGAATGTAAGCACAAGGCCGGGCAGCGCCGAATGGGATATACCGTCGCCAATCAGCGCCTGCTTATTCAGTACCGCCAATGTTCCCAATACACCGCTCAACAAGCCCAGCAGTGTTACCCCCAGCGTAACAAGCAAAAAAGTATAATTTTGAAACAATGCCCATATATCCATTATACTGCCGTCTCCTTAGCGGATTGTCCTGCGCGGAAGCAGTTGTCCAGATTTTCTTTTGTGAAAATCTCTTTGGTATTTCCTTTTGCCTTTACGGTCACATTGACCATCACCAAATAATCGAAATAGTCTTCCACAGTCTGCAAATCGTGGTGCACCACAACGATGGTTTTGCCGTCGTCACGCAGGGCCTTCAACAGTTTGATAAAGGCTTTTTCCGTCTGCGCATCCACACCCTTGAGCGGCTCGTCCATAAAGTACACATCCGCTTGCTGCGCCAAGGCGCGCGCCAAAAACACACGCTGTTGCTGGCCACCGGAAAGCTGGCTGATTTGACGTTCGACAAAATCTCCCATGCCAACCCAATCCAACATATGCAAGGCGATTAATTTATCTTCTCTTGTAGGTTGTTTAAACCAGCCCAGGTGCGCATAACGTCCCATCAGTACAACGTCTATCACGCGCGCGGGAAAATCCCAGTCCACACTGCCGCTCTGCGGTACATATGCAATATGCTTACGCAGATCCTTGCTGCCATATTGTTGTTCCAATAATGGGAAGCGCACAAAACCGGACAGTGTTTTCAGCATGCCGTTAACCGCTTTGATAATGGTAGATTTTCCGGCGCCATTGGGTCCGATAATGCCGGTCAGAGTACCGACGGGTATCTCTAAATCCACGTCCCATACCACAGGTTTTAAATCGTATGCCACTGTCAAGTCATGCACACTGACCGCCAAATTCTGTTTCATTTTTTCCCTCTTTTCATCAATCACTGCAAGGCAGATACGATGGTATCTATATTATGACGTAACATGGCCAAATAGGTATCCTGTCCATGCGCAGCATCCCCTGTGGAGTCGGAGAAGAGTCCGCCTCCGATGTTGGTTTCAAAGCCAAGTGAATGCACAGCCTCCTGCAGAGCTTTGATAGACTTATCCGATACGGATGTTTCGACAAATATCGCTTTGATTTGACGCTCGGCTATCAATTTAGCCATATCACTTATGCCCGCGGTACCTGCCTCGGCCTCGGTGGAAATCCCTTGCAAACCTTTAACCTCTATGCCATAGGCTCTGCCGAAATAGCGAAAGGCATCATGTGCGGTAACCAACACACGGCTTTGTTCCGGAATTTTCTCTACCGCTTCTTTAATATAGACATCCAAGGTCGCTAATTCTGCAAGATAGGCATCCAGATTGGCTGAATACAGCGCCTGATGCTCCGGATAAAACCGACCGAGCTGTTCGGCTACATATTTTGCGCAATCCGCCCACAGATTCACATCAAACCAGACATGCGGATCATATATGGACGGATTCTCTTCATCTGTAAGCAAACGGGCAGGATCCAGCGCGTCTTCCAGCACAATGATTTTTTTGTTCATTTTCTCAAGATTAGCCAGAATATTACCCAAACGCCCTTCTAAATGCAAACCATGCACCAAAACTAAATCAGCTTTCTGTAATTTATGCACATCCCCTGCACTGGCCTCATACACATGAGGATCCAAGCCCGGTCCCATCAAGCCGATCACCTCTAAGGTATCGCCCGCTATGACTTTGGTAAGATCCGTCAGCATGGTGGTGCTGGCGATTGCCGTTGGCTGTGCAGCGTATACAGGAAAGGAAACTGCCGTACAAAGCACACACAATATAGCGAATAAAACAAAGCATCTTTTCATAAAAATATTCTCCTTTTATCAGTCCCTGCTTGTATTATATCACCATCCCGTTGGATATGCAACAAAAAAAGTTAGTTTAATTTTACTTTATAGTTCCTTTTTCAGAAAAAGTTATTGCTTCGTGTACAAATGCACGAAAAAGCGGATGCGGACGATTCGGGCGGCTGCGGAATTCCGGATGGTACTGCACCGCAACAAAGAAAGGATGGTTTTTCAGCTCTACGGTTTCTACAATATTGCCTTCGATACTTTTGCCGGATATGATAAAGCCTGCATTCATAAATGCATCCACAAATTTGTTATTAAAGCCATAGCGGTGGCGGTGGCGTTCTGCAATCACAGAAGTACCGTATGCCTGATAGGCTTTGCTTCCCTCGGTCAAACTGATTTCGTACTTACCCAGGCGCATGGTGCCGCCAAGATTTTCGTTTTCCCAATCATGCAGTATATCAATCACCGGATAGGTACTGTATAAATCCGCCTCGGTGGTATTGGCATCGCGCCACTTTAAAACATTGCGGGCAAACTCAATCACTGCCATCTGCATGCCAAGACAGATGCCGAAGAAGGGAATCTGATGCATACGCGCAAATTTGACCGCCAGCATTTTCCCTTCCAATCCGCGTTCCCCAAAGCCTCCGGGTACCAGTATGCCGCCTATATCGCCCAGGTTTTCCTCAATATTTTTGTCGTTGAGTTTTTCGGCATTAACCCATTTGATATGCACTTTACAGTCCTGGTCTATGCCGCCATGCATAAGAGCCTCTACCACACTTAAATACGCATCCGGCAAATCGGTATATTTGCCTACAATCGCAATGGAAACCTCGCGGCCGGCATGCAGCATGCGATGCACCATACTCTCCCATTCGCGCAAATCAATTTTCAATGCTTTTAGTGAAAGCAGCTCGCAAACTTTCTCGTCCAAACCCTCCGCATGCAACAGTAGCGGAACCTCATAAATGCTTTTGGCGGTGCGGTTTTCAAACACCTGACTGTCGGGGATATTGCAGAACAAAGCCAGTTTTTCCCGAGCGCCCTGTGGAATTTCAACCTGGCTGCGGCATACCAAAATATCGGGGTATATGCCGATTGCGCACAGTTCCTTCACGGAGTGCTGTGTGGGTTTGGTTTTCAGTTCCCCTGCAGCCTCTATATAGGGAAGCAGTGTCACGTGCATGTACAGACAATTATTCTCCCCCACTTCTTCCTTCATCTGACGTATAGCCTCTAAGAAAGGAAGACTCTCAATATCTCCGACCGTACCGCCAATTTCTGTAATAACAACATCCGGCGCATTTTTCGTACGAGATACCGCCAAAATTCTTTTTTTGATTTCGTTTGTAATATGAGGAATAATTTGTATGGTGGCGCCCAAATATTCCCCCCGGCGTTCCCTGTCGATAACGGTTTTATAGACCTTACCGCTGCTGACGCTGGCAACCTCGCTTAAATTTTCGTCGATAAAGCGTTCGTAATGGCCTAAATCCAAGTCGGTTTCTGCGCCATCGTCGGTAATGAAAACCTCTCCATGTTGGTAGGGACTCATGGTTCCCGGATCCACATTGATGTAGGGATCGAATTTTTGAATGGACACCTTTAGCCCTCTCTGCTTCAGCAACCTTCCCAAAGAAGCCGCCGCAATGCCTTTGCCCAGCGAAGAAACCACGCCGCCGGTAACGAAAATAAATTTGCTCATGCCTGTTCTCCCAACCTATACATAAAAATAAAAAGAAAAGTATTGCAATACAAAAGATACGTTTACATAGAAGTATATATGTTATTACCGTTCCAAATTATAGCACAATCATCGCATGCCCTCAAGGGAAAAGAGTGATGCTGTCTTTTGTTTGGACCATTTACTGTAAATCACATTATTAACGCGGATATAATCCGAAAATGAATCTGCCGTATAAAAATCCACTTGATACGTGCCGCTGCGCATCTCTATACGAAAACTGCGCAGGGCAGGCGCATCTCCTAAATCGGGTGAAACGGCAAAGCTGTCATAGCGCTCCTGCAAAGCTTTATTCAGCATCGCTTTAAAAGCATCTAAATCATAGCTTCTACCGTCTTTATAGATATGTACTTCACTTCCCTCGTCTTCGGCCGTCATTTCTATGCGCCAAAGCGTTTTTCCGGAGGGGCTGCTGTCCTCTATGGAGAGCAGATTGCTGACATCCAGCAAAGACAATGCAAAGGGATATTTGCTGGCAAGCGTTTCCACACCGACATCCAGAATAGCCTGCATTGTGATTTTGCTCAATCGGTATACATTTCCTTCAAAAAGGGTATACACTGTAAAATCGTCTGCATCATTACCGAATCGGAGTGTTTTTATACCGGCCGGCACACTTGTCGTATCGTTCTGTCCCGCATGCTGCTCTATCACCAGCTCCAACGCGTTCTCTTTGTCAAAGCCAAAGTCCTTTTTACCGTCATAGGCCTCCACAAAAACGCCTAAGCGCAGCTGATCCAAAGCGGAAACGATCCGGTACAAGGTCTCGGCATCTGCCGGATACAGCCGATCCGCCTGCAAGCTACCGTATATCCGTTCACTTTCTATGCTGTCTATATCTACTTTTGCCTCAAATTTTCCACGAAACTCTATGCTCTTGATCAAATTGCGATGCAGCTGCGCATCGGCAACGGCGATCAAGGTATCCGGCTGACGGAAAAATAAGTCCTCGAATCCCTCATTAATGGCGAATATGCCCTCCGCTTCGGAAATGGCAAAATAATAGTCAAAAATCAAGGGAATCTGTGCACCCACTGCATAGCTAACCTGCTTTCCGTCGGCAAACACGGCCCGAATGCTGATATGCGCCGGGTTCAAGCGCATGCCCAGCGTAGGTGTGGTTTTTTGCGTAATTCTGGATTGCGCATAGACACGGCTGAGAACATCCCGTATACGCTCGGCAATGCTTGCGTCCACAGGATGCAGTTGCGTACCCTGCTCCAGATACAAAGTACCGTCCTTGTTTTCCAAGCGATACTTAACACCGTTGTCCAGCTGCACCTCCACGCTTTGCAGCGCCGCCTCCGTTAGAAAAACAGAAAAATTGCTCTCGGGAGTTGCGATGGGTTTAGGGCGGTCTTTTGGCCAAAATATCAGGGAAAAAAGAGCTATCGCCATCACCGTCAAGATGATGATTGGCAGATAGCTTTTGTGTTTATTCGGTTTGCGACGCGGGTTCGTCTGCATACATATACTCCTCAATGATATCGGCTGCTGTCACCACACCGTTTTCCTTGTTCATCTGCTCTGCCAAGGCAAGCGCATTGATTTTATAATCTTCATTATCCACCAGATCTTTAATTTTTTCAGAGAGTGTATAGATACTGATAAGCTCCGTAATCAAAGGCTTTGGCCCTATCCCGAGCTGATGTGCGCGGTAGGCGCTGAAGGGCTGATCGCCGCCGAAAGGTACGACCATGGTAGGCTTGCCATGGCTGATACCGGCGGCAAATGTACCTGCGCCGCCATGGTGGATAACCGCCTGCACATGCTGAAAGATAAAGCTATGCGGCATGGCCTCGGCAAAGTAAACATTGTCGTAGTTTTTATCCTCCAGATTCTTCCACCCCTGCACCACAATAGCGCGCACTCCCACATTCTGACAGGCTTTAATGGTCATACTCAAATATTTGTGGAGCTTATCCGACACCATGGAACCAAAACCGATATACACCGGCGGATCTCCATTGTTGATAAACTGCATCAGCGCAGGATCCGGCACATAGTGCACCGGGCTTTTGTCCATAAAGTAACCTGCCACATGAATATTATCATCCCATTTTTCATACTGCGGAAAAACATATTTGCTGATGGCATATATAACGGGAAATTTTTTACCGTTGATCTCATATACAGGCGATGTTTTGATCTTGGTGCTCTCCAAATCATACTGCTCTTTAAACTTATTTACATAATATTTTTCAATCATGTTGATGACGAGATAACCAAGCTTGTAACTGAGTCGAAAATAAGCCGGCCCGAACATGAATCCTTTTGCTGATGATATGGGCGCCAATTCGTTGGTATCCATGGGATAATAATGCGTCTGCACAAATTTTTTATTGTACTTTCCGCATATTTTTGCACCAAGCCCGGCAAAGAAGGAGCTGATGGCAATATCACATTCCTGCACGCAGCTGTCCACCGCATCCAACAAGGCTCCCGCCAAAATGGATACCTCTCCTGTCGCATTTTTAAGATAATCCAGACCGCCCTTGTTGCCGCCGAGCACCTGTTTCATAAAATCACGGGCATCCCGATTGATGGGAGCAAAATGAAAACCTTCGCTTTCGGCATCCTCCTGAAAGTTTTTAAATGCGCATAAGGTAATTTCATGACCGCGCTTTTTGAGCTCTCTGCCAAGTAAGAGATAAGGTTTTACATCTCCGGTAGAGCCTATGCTTATCATTGCTATACGCATACAAGCCTCCTGTTGTCGGGTTTACTGTTGTTCTGTTTCTGCTTGCGCATCCATCGTTTTCTCTATATGGACAGTTGTTTGCGCCTGCGTATCTTCCGCCAAGACGGGAGTATTCTCGGCTTCTATGCCGCGCGCAGCCGCCTCGCTTGCCTCGGCAATGTCCTCCTTGGTAAGCAGCATCAGGCTTTCTCTGGTGATTGTATCCCCGCTTGCCAATCGGTTTGCCTGCGCTACCACCGCTTTTTCAAAAAGATTGCGTACACCGCGCGCATTGCCGAAGGTTTCGTTATTCTCTTTTTCAAAGCGCAGCACGCTTTCCAAAAGCGGTTTGGCGTTATCTGCCAAGGTATAGGCGCTTTTTTCACAGCGCGACAAGAAGATGGCTATCATCTCCTCCGCCGTATAATCTGCAAAATGCAAAAAGCGATTAAAGCGACTTTCCAGCCCCGGATTGCTATGGATAAAGTCCTCCATCAGCTCGGTATAACCCGCCACGATGACAATCAAATCGTCTCGCTTATCTTCCATGGCCTTTAGAATCGTGTCTATGGCTTCCTGCCCAAAATCGTTGCCCTGTTTGTTGCTGAGCGCATAGGCTTCGTCGATAAACAGTACACCGCCCATAGCCTTTTGTATGGCATCGCTGGTTTTGATTGCAGTTTGTCCAACAAAACCAGCTACCAAGCCACTTCTGTCGACCTCTATCAAGTGCCCTTTGCTCAGTATGCCAAGGCTCCTGTATATACGGGACATCAGCCTTGCCACCATGGTTTTGCCGGTGCCGGGATTGCCGCTGAATACCATATGAAGGGATAAATCTCCCACCTTAAGCCCATGCTCCTCACGCCACTTTTGTACGGTCACCAGATTGATAAGATCCTTTACCTCGTCTTTAATGGCTGCCAAGCCGATATATTCATCCAGCTCTTTTTTGAGATCCTCAATCTTTTCCGGTTCCACTTTCTCTTTTACAGCTTCTTTTGCTGCCTCCGGCTTTGCTGCCGCGGTCGGCTTCGTGCTCTCGCCGTTTGCGACACTATCCTTTTTCGCTTTTATCGACGGTACAGGATTGTCTATGCCCAAGTCGCTCAAATCGGGCAATTCCGGAAAGCCTTCGGGCAGCGCCGTATCCTGAGGGGCAGTTTCCTCTATATTTTTGCTGCCCCAAAGGTCATCGTACAACCCCCTCATATTCTGCTTTGTAAGCTTGTTGATTACTTCTGTCTGCAGTTTTAAAACTTGTTTTAATTTTTCGTCCATAATTTACCTGATTTCAAAACATTGAGGGAATTCGAGTGCATAGTGAGAATACTGCATCAGCAGCATATCGGGCCGAAGCCGTGCGATTTCTTCGGAAATGGGGCCGGTAAAATAGCGCAGGTCATATACATACAGTTCTGAAAAGCCGCCTGCCATAAAAGGAATCAAAACCTGAGAGTAGGAGTCAACCAATAGCATAATGCGTTTATCGTTTTTCGCTGTATGATTGAGTAAATGCATATGGCTGGTATCGTGGCCGATATAGATATTATAGGGGTTTTCTTCATAATAATTGGGACGGGGGTAAAAATCCTCACGGAGGAATACTTTTGCAAAATCACCGGTCACTTCTTTATTGCCATGATAGGAGTGAAGTGTATAGGACGTATCAAACTTCGGTGCGATAACAGCGATGTCATCCAAGCCGACAAAGGCTCTCCCTACACGTTTTCCATTATATCCCAGAAAAAATTTCGGCAGTATCTTTATATTAAAATTATCTATATTGTATAGGGATTCGTTAAGCTCCATACCCAGTCTGTCGGCAATGATTTGCGATATGGGTTTTGCAAATCGAAACGCAAACTGCGGCAGCCAGTGGTGATCCGTTTTAAAATAACGCTGCTCTATGGGCAAGTCCGTATCGTATAATGCGAAATCGTAAGCAGGTATTCCTTTTTCCTGCAATTGCTGAAAGAAAGATGCGGCTATTTCATTTTTCTTTGGATATTGATAAGGCATAATTTTGTTGGCATCACTGCGCATTAAGGATGGCAGATAGATAAAGGCAAAATTCTCTACCATATTATTCAGTTTCTCTATCGATTCGACCTTTGCAGGCAAATTCTTTACTTCGGGGATGGTATCCACGTAGCTTACAGTATCAAGGTTTACCACTCGATTTAATTCCCTGACACCCATTGCTTTATGCACAGCACCGCTAATCTCTAAAAGGATGTTCTTATATGCAAATTGTTCATTATATTTTTCCCGAAAATCCGAGTGTCTGCTCAGAGTGGGATAAATGCCATTCTGCACGCCTAAGAACAAAATCAATCCCGCACAAATCACAAATATAGCCAAGGAAAAAAAGCCTTTTTTCTTCATAACACTCCTACGCAAAACACAAATAATAGAATAGAAAACAATAAACGGATTTAAAACTGAAAATAGATAAAGGGATTATGACTGCCCATCACCAAATTTGAGGTCAGCAGCACAAACAGCAACACATACATTACAACACGCAGCGCTTCCAGTGCGGTGCGGTATTTTCCGTCTTGCATTTTTGCACGCAAATAGGGCGCAATCGGCGTGCAAAACAATAATCCCGCCAACAAAAAATATTTGTAGCTGCCAAGTAAGGAAAATTCACGCAGCCCGAACACATGATCAAAGCGAAACAGCGCAGCAAAGTACTGCCTTACCAAATCCAAACTCTCGGCGCGGAATATAACCCATCCCAACAATACCATAAGCATGGACACAAGCCGATAGATGATTTTTCCTGTTTTAGAAGGGATTTTATCGGGAAATCCGGTGATTTTTTCAAAGGCAATCAGCACAAAATAGTATAATCCCCATACTGCGAATGTGGTGTTTGCACCGTGCCAAATACCGGTTAAAGCCCATACGATGAACAAATTGCGTATCGTTTTACCCAAACTGCCTTTGGAACCGCCCAAGGGAAAGTATACATAATCGCGAAACCATATCCCCAGAGAGATATGCCATCTGCGCCAAAACTCGGATACGCTTTTGCTGATATAAGGATAGCGGAAATTTTCCTCCAAATGAAACCCAAACATACGGGCAAGCCCTATCGCCATGTCGGAATAGCCTGCAAAGTCAAAGAAGATTTGCATGGCGTAGGCAATCAGTCCAAGCCATGCCATCGCCATACTGATATAATCAATATTGCCAAAAGCCGTATCGGCAATGAGCGCAAAATTATTGGCGAGCAGAACCTTTTTAAACAAGCCTACCAAAAAACGCTCAAAACCGAATGCAATATCACTGAAATGATGGTTTCGACTGCGTATTGCAAGGTCTATTGTGTTATAGCGCACGATGGGGCCGGCTATGAGCTGCGGAAAAAAAGCTACAAAAAGACCTAAGTCAATAGGATTCCTCTGCACCTTTGCGTCGCCTCGGTACACATCAATCACATAGCTGAGCGCCTGAAAAGTAAAAAAGGAAATACCTATGGGCAATACAATGCGTATCACTCGAATATCGATAATCCGGCTGAGTAAAAAGGTGGTAAAGCCCAAGTATTTATACACAAAGAGCAGTCCGATATTGAACACGACCGCCAGCCACATAAAGAGTTTGGACTGTGCTTTTCCGCGAAATCTATCCACCAATAAGCCAAACAAATAATTGACTCCGATGGACAGCAACATAACCAGCACAAAACTAGGCTCGCCAAAGGCATAGAAATAGATGCTGCATATAAAAAGAAGTATATTTTTGATCTTCAGCAGCGATGGAATAAAATATAAAATACCCACTATGGGTAAAAAGGCATATATAAAAACTAAACTAGAAAAAAGCATATTTTCTCCTACTGCTGTACTTCACAATTATTGTATAGACTTAGCAACTTTATGTCAAGTAAACAAGCGTTGTACGATTGCATTTTGATGTAAAACGCGCTAAAATATATTTGATTGTTTTACTAATAAGGAGTCAATATATGCAGGCTTTTACAAAAACAGCCTTACTGTTTGTTAACATATTTTTTGTGATATTAACAGTGCGTGCGGAGGGCATCCGCCTGCTTGCAACGCATCCCTCCAATCCAGACGCCTTCACACAAGGTCTGGAAATAAGCTCTGCGGGTACACTCTATCTTTCCACCGGTTTGTACGGCAAATCCCATATCGGAGTACTGCATTTGGCGGATGGGAGCTATGAAATACGTTCGTCTTTGGACGAGAAGTTTTTTGGAGAAGGCATCACCTTTTCTCCCGCAGGTCTGTGGCAGTTGACATGGAAAAATCAGACGGCTTTTCTGCGTGATGCCAATACGCTGGATGTAATACAGACGTTTCACAATGAATACGAGGGCTGGGGAATTGCCTATGATAAAAAGCAGGGTCACCTGCTGGTCAGCGACGGAAGCAATCGCATCTTTATACGCAGCGCAAAGGACTTCCGTCTTCTGAACTCCTTTACCGTAGAACGGGACATGCTCAACGAGCTGGAATACGCAGATGGCTTCCTCTATGCAAATATTTGGCTGACAAACGAAATTGTGAAAATTGATCTTTCCGCGCAAAAAATCGTGCAGACCTATGACTTCAGCAGGCTGATTGACGATTTGGAAATGGGTGCGGAGGAACGCGCAAACATGGATGTACTGAACGGCATCGCCCACATTGAAAGCAAACGCTTTTATGTGACAGGAAAACAGTATCCGGTTGTTCTTGAGGTGGAGTTGGAATAGAATTACAATATGTTAATAATCCGTACTATTGTACATATACTCTGATGCACTATAATAAAACAGTTGGTTCGTAAAGAAAGGTTACGAGGATATGAAGCTCACTATATTATTTCCCTCAAGCTATTACGGCATAAACAGTGTAGATGAAGATTTGCAAAATGAATTTGACGCCGTGCAAAGGAACGGCTTATTTGACACGATATTATTTGACTATGAATCCTGGTTTATTAACGGAAAAATCCGATTGTAATCTAAACCAAAAGATAAGCGTTTGGCTATCTATCGTGGTTGGATGATGCAAACAGAGCGTTATGAGGATTTCCACCACCAACTGCTGCAGAACAATATAGAATTGATAACCCATCCCAAGAGCTATTCTCTTCTGCATTATTTTCCGAATATCTACCCACAAATACAAAATAACACAGCAAAAATATTGCTTTTTCCACTGCACGAAAATATCAAAGTATCATTTATCCGTCAAACATTTAAGCGTTTTATTGTGAAAGACTATGTAAAATCAGTAAAAGGTTCTGTTTTCCCAAGCGTCTTTGATTCTTCCATCAGCCAAGAAGACTTCGATCAATGGATGAAACTTTTCTACCAGTATCGTGGCGATTTACTGAGCGGCGGCATATGTATTAAAGAATATTTAGCATTAAAGCAATACGCCGACACCACAAACGAGTATCGTGTTTTCTACGCCAATCAAGAAGTTATAAGCGTTTGTAAAAATTCCAATCAAGTATTGTCCTGCCCCGCACCTCCCGATGCATTCATCTCTACATACAAAAATTTTGACAACCCTTTCTATACAATAGATTATGCCGAGCTTGACGACGGAGCTTGGATTATTCTTGAAACCGGAGACGGCTCGGTGTCGGGGCTTCCTAACGAACAAAATCCGGATGACTTTTTTCGTGCGCTGCATATTGCATTCTGCGATAAGAACATTTCCTAACAGAATTGTATTTCACATACTCAAATACTTTCCTCTACACTCTATCATTGCATCATTTTTCCTCCTATACTATAATATGTATAGGTAACAAACTATTATCAAATAGAAATAGCCTGTATGAGAGTATACGAGTGTTTACGTCCAATCATATACAGAAGCAACACAGAGATATGTCGCCTCTTGAAAGAAGGTTGTCATAAAGCTTGCTTCAGGAGAGCCAAACTTTCGCATTTCGCTTTATGAAATATTGCTCTTTTTATTTGAATTTAGTACAAAAGTAATATAGAACCCTGCAAAGGAGGATATCATGCAGAAAATCAACATTGTAAAAGGGCCGCAAAATGTAGCCAGACTGATTCTGGGCTGTATGCGCATGCCTGCGCTGTCAGTGGCGGATGCTGCAAAAGTAATACGCAATGCCTACGATTTGGATATCAACTTCTACGACCACGCTACCTGCTATGGCAACGGTGAAGCAGAAAGCCGTTTTGGCGAGGCCTTCCCCCACACCGGACTGAAGCGCGAGGATATCGTACTGCAATCAAAATGCGGCTTACACTTTGACAGGCAAACCTTCGACTGGTCTAAAGAGGATATTTTGACGAGCGTAGACGAAAGTCTGCAGCGTCTGAAGACAGAGTACCTCGACGTACTGCTGCTGCATCGCCCCGACCTGCTATACGAGCCAGAACAGATTGCCGAAGCCTTTGATGCACTTGAAAAGAGCGGCAAGGTACGCCACTTCGGGGTGAGCAACACCATGCCCATGCAAATGGAGCTGCTCAGGCGTTATGTAAAGCAGCCCTTGGTAATCAACCAGTTGCAGCTTTCTTTAGAGCAATCTCAACTGATAGACCAGAATTTGTACATGAACAATAAAACCACCGATCTGTCTATCATGCGTGACGGCGGCGCAGTGGATTACAGCAGACTGCACAATATCACTATACAAGCCTGGTCACCGCTGCAGGTAGGCATGTTCCAGGGCGTGTTTGTAGACAATCCCGAATTCCCCGAACTCAACCGCGTATTGGCAGAGCTGGGTGAAAAATACCATGTCGGCAAGACTGCCATCGCCATCGCCTGGATACTCCGTCACCCTGCCAAGATGCAGGTGATCATCGGCAGCATGAAACCCGAAAGACTGCAGGATATGGCCAAGAGTTCCGACGTGCATCTAAGCCACACCGAATGGTATCAGCTATACCTGGCATCCGGAAAGTTCTTGCCCTGAGTCTATAAATATCCCAAACACTACGAAAAACAGCCCCCTATAACAGACATATCGTCTGTTATAGGGGGCTGTTTGTGATACTAAAACCTATTCAACAGCATAGCAATGTGATATAATATAATTATGAAAAATACAGTAGAAGAAAATATAAAACTTGAAATC
>JBHADM010000035.1:0-12582 GCA_041855045.1 Bacillota bacterium
AATAGCCCTCTCGAAAAACAAAAATGGAAAACATTATGTGTGTTTCAGGCTTGCGACAGCCCCATATTTGGATGGATGAGAGTGAGCCGTACTGGTTTTGGTATTCATTTTATTATTTAGTTTTCAGTATATTCTTTATAGTTTTTTAAGTAACAAAAAGAATAGCGCATAAATATAATATATCTTGAGTTTTAGTTTGTGAATCATTTTACAAATACAAAATTGTGTGTTCTTAAACAATAATATATGGAAAAAATATGAAAGTAATTTTGGATTTTTCCATACCATTTCCATAACGAAAATTGTCTATATTTTATCCGGACATACTATATGCGTATGCAGATAATAATATAATCCATATATACAGATATACATTTTTAAAACAATCGGAACAAAAAAATTGCAGTAATGCGACAAAATATTTTATAATCTATATTATACAATATATTATTTTATAATTTTCTTAATAAATTGTTTCTTGTATATTGACCGTATGGAAAATAAAGAATATAATCTAACCAAATATCTACAGAAGCAACGGAGGAATTATATGAAAACATTAAGAAGACTAATGTGTATTGCATTGTTCTTGGCATTGATGTTGCTGTTTGTATCCACTGCGCTGGCACAGCCGGTACAATACAATGTGTACTTCAGACAAGGTAATACGCTCTTAGGAAGCATACGGGTGAACAAAGGTGACCCCATTCCTTTTGGCGACCCGGAGGTAGCGAATATCATTGCCAAAGTGCAGCCTTCTTCAGACCCTAATGAGCTGCAGTTGTTTTGGTATACAAATATTTTTACCAATGCCAGATGGCGTCCCGGAACTGCTGTAAACAGCACGATGACTCTACATGCAAAGCATAGAAGTAATCCGTACTGGGCGCAGAACAGATTGTATAGATGGATCAATCCGGATGACGAGCATACGTATCACACAGGCTGGTACTCGGATGGTACCAATACCTATTACTTTATTCCGGAAACCGGCGTATTTGCTACCCGCATATTTAAGGTGGCAGAGGGCGGTCCTGATGACGGAACCTATTTCTTTAACCCTGCAACCGGTGTTAAACAGACAGGCATACAGATAAGCGGGGGAAAGCACTACTTTTTTGATCCTACCGCAAACGGACAGTTGGCTCCTGTGGGCTGGCATACTGTAAACGGGTTTACACTTCCATTTACAGATGAGGGCGGTGCTTTGAAGTTCGGTATGCTGGATGTAGACGAATCCGGCAATCCATCGATTATCTATATCACGCAGGACTATAAACGTGCCGAAGGCTGGACACGTGTAGCCGGTCAAATGTATTATTTTGATCCTGCCAACGACCATAAAGCAATCACAAGTGATTTCTTTACCGATACTATTGACGGTACCGCATACACTTTCTACTTTGATGATAAAGGCATTATGGCTACCGGATGGAGAACCATAGGAGCCGACAAACACTTTTTTGACAATGCCGGCCGTATGCTCAAAGGATATCAGAACATTGGCGGAAAATATTATTTGTTTGATAATAGCGGCAAGATGCAAACCGGATGGCACGATATAAACGCCGATGGCATAATTGAGTTCTTCCATGAAGAAACCGGTATGCAAACCAAAGGTTTGGTGTATGATTCCACCAAACCCGGCTATATCTTTATCGAGCAAAACAACACCCTGGCCAAAGGCTGGAAACTCATTGCAGGCAAGAAATTTTATTTCGACGAAAGCAATAACAGTGTTGCCGCAACGGATTTTACCGAAATACAGGGAAAAACATATTATTTCAATGCCAAGGGTGAAATGCAGACATCTTGGATCATTGTGGATGGAAAAAAATACTATTTGGATCCTGCAACAGGCGAAAGAAAAGTAGGCTTAATCACCTTAGCCGGAAAAACCTATTATCTGCAGGATACCGTTCTTGCCGGTCACCCGATTGGCAGCATGAGAACAGGTTGGGTGGAAATCAAAACCATCAGATACTTCTTTGACGACAACGGCGTACAGCAAAGAGGTTTGGTTCACGATAAGACAACCGGCGACTATTACTTCATCGAGTACAACAATACCCTCGCATCTGGCTGGAGAACCGTTGCTGGAAAGCGCTATTACTTTGATTCTATGAACGCCAGTAAAGCCAGTAAAGCGTTTAAGGAGATAGACGGCAAGCACTATTATTTCCATCACGAAACCGCAGTCATGCTGACCGGTATTCAAAAAATCAACGAAACTCCGGGCAATGCGAGCACGCCGGAACACGAATATCTCTTCTTGCCCAACGGCATTATGCACACAGGTCTATACAGTGCGGGCGGAAAAGTATTCTATTACTATGACGGTAAAGAACCTGGTGCGGATATGACCAAGCTTGGCCGTAAACAGACAGGCGCAGCATGGCATATTGTAGATGGTACGGACAGACTGCCCTTTGATGACAGCGGTGCTTTAAAACGCGGCTTTGTTGAAGATGCAGGTGATCTGTATTACATCGCTGCGAACAATAAGCTGGCAAGAGGCTGGACAAACATATTCAACAAACGTTATTATTTTGACCCTGCAAATGGCAAAGCCTTTAAAGGTGGCGATTTTAACATTGAAGGAAAAATCTATCGCTTTAACATAAATGGGGAAATGTTCACAGGATGGCTCACCGAGGCTGGAGAAAAATATTATTATGGACCAACCGGTGAACTATACACAGGATTGCAGACCATATTGGGCAAAACCTATTATTTTGATCCCGTCTCAGGAAGATTGGCTGTAAACCAAAAAATCATCGATGGCGACAAAGTGTATATTATGGATGCCGACGGTGTTGTGCAGCGTGGATTGGTGTTCCATAGCGGCGACTATTTCTTTGTGGAAAACAATAATACCTTGGCAAAGGGCTGGAAAAATATCGGCGGCAGGCTGTATCACTTTGATGTAAACGGTGTAGCAGAAAGATCATTTGTTTCGATTGACGGCCGAGGCTACTACTTCAATACAGACGGATTGCCCTATGCTGTTGTAGGCTGGATGGAACTTGGCGGCAGCACCTATTATTTTGGATCGGACGGAAAGATGTTCGTGGGTCTTCAAAATATCGGTGGCAATACCTTCTTTTTCGACGAATCCAGCGGAGAAATGCAAAAAGGCTGGACAAGTGTAAGCGTTAATGGAGAAACCTACGATTTGCTGTTTGCTGACAGCGGCGCACTGATGCGCGGCTTGGTAGAAAGAGTCACGGGCGGCGTAACGGACTATTATTTCATTGAGGCTAACAATAAATTGGCCAAAGGCTGGAAGAATATTGGAAGCAAGCGCTATTTTTTCGCTATGAGCGATGGTAAAGCCTTTAAGAATGGCCCGCATATGATAGTCGGAAATCATTATCTGTTCGACGACAAGGGCGTATTGTATACCGGTTGGCGAACGGATGGTGCCGGAGATACCTATTACCACCAGATAAACGGTATTATTTTGAAGGGCTTGCAGTTCATTGCAGGCAAAACCTTCTATTTCGACCCTGCTACCGGCAAAATGCAGAAGGGTTGGCATACGGTAGGTACAGAATACCTGTTATTTGATAACATAACCGGCGAATTAAAGCACGGCTTTGTGGAGGATGGAGCAGATACCTACTATATCGAGCCCAATAACAAGCTGGCAAAAGGTTGGAAAAGCATTGCCGGTAAACGCTACTTCTTTGATTTCACTACCGGCGAAATGTATAAAGGACATAAAAATGTTCCTAACAGTGCAACGGATCCTACCACCAAAGAATTTTATTTCGATGAAAAAGGCGCATTGGTGGTTGGCTGGGTTAAGTATAAATCCGGCGCTGTGGATGTAACCTATTTCTATTATGCAGACGGGCGCAAAGCCAAGGGCATGCATACAATTTACGGAAGACAATACTATTTTAAAGAATCCGGTGCAGATGAAGGCCAAATGCAGTTCCTATGGCATACGGTAAGCGGTATTGCCTACTACTTTGATCCCAATGCCGGAGGCGCTTTGGTAAAAGGTCTCATCTATGATCAAACACCTGGACAGGAAGGCTTCCGCTTTATTCATGCGAACAACACTTTCGCAAAGGGCTGGCTGAATATTAGCGGCAAATTATATTACTTTGATCCTACGGATGCACTGCTGTTCCGGTCGCTTGTTTCCACCGACTTTACCGATCCGGCAACAGGCAGAGAGTATTACTTTACAGACAAAGGACATGCACATGTAGGTTTCCTCTATCGTGCAGATAAGAATGCAACATTCTACTATAATGGCGTTGGCGTGATGCTCAAGGGATTGCAGACCATGGGCACAAAAACCTATTATTTTGATAAAGTAACAGGTGCAATGCAAACCGGATGGCACGATGTCTATGGCAACGGCGTGCAGTTCTTCTTTGATGCAGACGGTGCTTTAAAGAGAGGTCTGATATTTGACGGCGCGGATTATTACTTTATCGAAGCCAACAACACCAGAGCATCCGGATGGAAATTCATTTGGGGTCATGCTTACTATTTTGATCCTGTCAGCGGAGCAGCCTATCGCGGCTTCCACGAGATAAACGGCTTGCATTATTATTTTGGTGATGATGCAAAGATGTTCAAAGGCTGGCAGACCATAGGCACCGAAACCTATTTCTTCTTAAGCAATGGTGTCAGAGTCAGCGGCTGGCAAAATATCGGCGGCAATCGTTACCATTTCGATACGGATGGTAAAATGACAAGAGGCTTCGTGAACATCGACGGCTTTGATTATTTCTTTGGTGATAACGGTGCTTTGACACGCGGCTTGGTTAGCTTTGGAGGCAAAATCTTCTTTGTGGAAAATAATTATCAAAGAGGAACAGGCTGGAAAAACGTTGGCGGAAAACGCTATTACTTTGATGATATAACAGGCGAAGCTGCGCAAAGCGGCAGATTTGAGATAGACGGCAAAATCTATCACTTTGGTGATGACGGCGTGATGCATGTCGGCTGGCTGACAGAAGGGGACAAGAAATTCTACTTTAATCCCGACGGTACAATGGCGGTAGGCGCTTTGAGCATAGCCGGAAAGCTCTACTATTTCAGCCCGGATCCTTCTAACCGGGGCGAAATGCAGACAGGTTGGATATCTCTCTTAGGTTTGAATTTCTTCTTTGACAGAATAAATGGCTATGCTGTAACAGGCTTTGTGGTGGATGGGGAGGACTATTATTATATCAACTCCAACCGAACGCTGTTCCAAGGTCTGCGCTATGTAGGCGGCAAACTGTATTACTTCGGTTCCGACGGTAAGGCAGTGAAAAACGATGAGGTTGCAGCCGAGGGCGATATCTATTACTTTGGCGAGGATGCAACCGCATTCAGCGGCTGGCGCGATGTTGGCAGCAACAGATTCTACTATAGTCCCTTTGATGTTGGCTACCCACTGCCGCATAAACGATTTGCTATGGTACGAAACCGCGCCTTTACGATTGGCGGCAATCTCTACTACTTCGAGGCAAGTGGCGCAATGGTAACGGGGTGGAAAGTAATCAACGGAATCGATTTCTACTTTGGCGAAGATGGCGCCGCACAAAAAGGACTTGTATTTGACGGCTTGGGATATCGCTTTATTGAATCCAATTATAGTAAAGCCTCAGGCTGGAAAAATGTCGGCGGAAAATGGTATTACTTTGATCCGACAGACAACTACGCATTGATTGGTCTGCAAACGGGCTATTCGGGATTCGCAGCCGGAGATGTATTCCATTTCAACGAGCAAGGACAGGCAACATTTGGATGGGAAACCGTCGATGGCAAAACCTATTATTTCCTTGGAAACATGGCAGCATATAAGGGCGCAAGAGTCATTTTGGGCAAGTCCTATTACTTTGATCCGGTCAGCTCTGTGTTGCAGAAAGACTTTATCCTAAGGCTGGGATCCAAAGTATTCTATTACAATAGCGAAGGCGTTATGACCAAAGGTCTGATTCAGTATGAAGGTAAGCTTTACTTTATTGATGTTAATGATACTTTCGCACAAGGCTGGAAAACCATTAACGAGAATAAGTACTATTTCATGGAATCCACCGATCCGAATATAGCCGGTATCGCTGCGCAAGGCATTACGCTGATTGCAGGCAAGTACCATTACTTTGATGAAAACGGTGTAATGCAAAAAGGCTTCCACGAAATCAGCGGCGACCTTTACTATTTCGATGAAAACGGCGTAATGGTTACGGAGCCTCGTCAGATTGGACCATATTATTACGATATCGCAGCCAGCGGCATCATTAACAGATCAGGCTGGAATGCCGGTGAAACCATGTACTACGATACGGTTAACGGCAGACGCGCCGTTGGATTTACCAAGATTGGGGATGCCACTTACTATTTCAATAATGATGGTATCAAACAAGAAGGCTGGTTGTCACTTAACGGCGACAGCTATTACCTGCAGCCGGGAACAGCTCCTACAGGTCAGATGGCAACTAAATGGCTGCAGGTGGACGGTTTGTGGAGATGGTTCGGCTTGGATGGCAAACACCAAGCGCAATACGATCAGACAGATGCGCCGGACGACCCGAATCTGCCTCCTACACCGCCGCCAAGCGGCAAGTCACTGCTTCGTTCCTTTAAAGCATTGAAAGACGAATTAATGGAAGAACTGCCGAATGATATCCTCAACGGAGAAGAGCCGGAAACAACACCGGAAGCACCCACAGACGAGCAAACAGCTACCGTAAAAGTAGTGTTCAAGAACGGCAGCGCAGTCTATAAAGAAAAGACTCTCAATAAGGGAGACGTTTTGGATGCCCTTACTGCGGATCCGACAATGGACGGCAAAGTTTTCCTCGGTTGGTATATCATGGTGGATAACGAAGAAGTGAAGTACGAGTTTGGGCGTGCAGTAAATGAGGATATTGAACTCTTTGCTAAATGGGCAGATGCGCCGCAAGCAACTGTAGAGCCTGCAGAGGGAACAGAACAGCCGGCAACACCGGAAGTTAGCGAAACGCCTGTAGAACCCACACCCGAACCGGAACAGAATACACCGGCTCCACAGGCTGGCGAAACCACACAAAGCGAACCTGTACAGCCCGAAAGTCCGACGCCTGCCGACACGGGCAGCGAGCCGGAAGCAAGCAATGAGGGATAAATACGATATCCTGTAAATTGATCGACAATCATATCGCCCTAAAGCATACAAGCTTTAGGGCGATATATTTTTATAATAAGGATCTACGATAGATAATTTGGATAACCCCAAAGGACATCATACTCAAAAAAGGAAATGTGGGATAGAATTATAATAATAATCTTAATACTTTTCAAAATAAAACCAAAAACGCAAGCATCGCATTGTATTGTAACGTAAGTGAAAGCTGCATTGGGTAAAGGTGATTCGCGATGAAGGGTTGCTGGATACGTACACTGTAATATCCTGCTGCAATTCGATTGTGTTTGCAGGTTTGTGTGTACGTGGCTTATCACGATATGATGCTGTCTTGACTTTCGATTTTTTCGAATAATACAAAATGCTCTCACCACTTATGGCATGGGTGAGAGCATTTTGTATTATTGTATTACTTTATAATATGCGCGGCTGGTTATTTTGTACATCAGTATGTATAGAATGAAATATACGGCTGCTACGATGGCGCAGCTGCCCAGTAGCAAAGACATATCTCTGAAGTTGAGCAATACCAGAAGTCTTGACAATATAGGTGTAGCAAAACCAAGATGTACGATGGCGAGTAACAGGGGAAGGAAAAATATATAGATAATCTGCTGTTTGATCATTTTTTTGACTTCCTTTTTTTCCACACCGATGTTGAGCAGTGTGCGGAAGCGCTCCCTGTCCTCTATGCCCTCGGTGATCTGTTTGTAGTATATCACCAATAAGCTGGCAATCAGGAAAATAATGCTGACATATAAGCCGATGAAGAAGAGGGAACCGTACATACCAAACATATCATCCTTGGATGTGATACTGTCTTCCCGTGCGGCATCCAGGGAAACAGTATGCAGGAAATCCATCTTGTCTTCTTGCTTGCCCTCCAGATTAAAGCGATAGAGCGTTTTGATATCGGCTATATCAGTGATATTTGCCAATTCGTCAAAACTGTTTACCACAAGCGTGATGGTTTCCACAATCATGTAGTCGTAGGATGGCATATCTTTCGTATATTCTGTACCCAAGGGGATAAGAGCGTATTGCAGCGTCTGTTCATTCCCTTGCAGCGCTATGCTGTCCATAGGTGTTTTGCTCACGATGTAGGCGGTGTTGGCAGCTAATTCCAAATGGGCTCCGAAATGCCTGTTGATTTCTCCCAGCTCCATGATCTGGATATATCTGGAGTTTTCCCCAAAGGAGTAGTTGCGCTGTATAGCATAGGTGTTATCTTCCAGCAGAGAAAACATGGTCAAGGCTGTAGTGGTATTAAAGTCTTTGGCGACTACATTGTGTTTTGCAGCCTCTGCATTTACGATGGCGGTGTTGGCTTCTGCATCTATGCTGCGCGCTTTATATGTGTACTCCACATCATAGGCGAAGCGGTTGCGTATGAGTGCGTCAATATTCATGTTCAGCGCCAGGGTGGTGGAAAAACTGACCAGCAGCATCGTGCTGAGTATACATATGCTGGTTAAACCGCGGGCATTCTTTTTCATGCGAAACAGCATGGTAGATATGCTGATCATATTGCTGTTTTTATAGTATATGTTTCGTTTGCTTTGCAGATATTTTAATACGGCAATGGATACGCTGGAGAACAGAAATTGTGTTCCGATTATAATCAAAAAGGATGCGATGAAAAACTGCTGGAAAGCCTGCAGTGGGTTTTTAACGCTGATCGCAATAGAATAGCCGATTCCGAGCAACGCAATGCCGGACACTGTGTGCAGCAGGCGAAACTTTGGCGCGCGCTCTCCCTTTTCTTTTTCACGGATAATATCTATGGGGTTGAGCCTGCTCATTTTCACAGAGGTCAGTATGACGGTGGCAATAAATATTAACAGAAATGTGCCGATGGTGTAAAGGATGCTTTCCATACTGATGAGGAAGGGGATGCCGGTGCTGATGCGGATAATCTGTATCATAATCAGATATACGAGCTTTGCAAAAAGCAGCCCCAGCACCAGTCCGAGTAAGAGGCTGATGCAGAACACCAGCACCGTTTCCAGCGCAATCAGCGCGATCAAACTCTTTTTTTCCACACCGATAACACTGTATAGTCCCAGCTCGTTCGTCCTTTGTTTAATGAGAAAGGAGTTAATGAACTGGACAACAAGGAGGCATGTGATGCAACATACGATGATGCCGACATTCAGTATGATGGCAAGGTTGTTCAGTGAGCTGCTGTTGGCGGCATAGATTTGCGTAACCAGCGTCTGCAGCAGAAAAAACAGCGCGATCATGATGGTGCTCATGGCAATATAGGGGCGGAACAGGAGTCCGTTGCTGAATATATTGCGCAGTGCCAGTTTCAGATATACTTTTGCTTTCATGCCTTATGCACCTGCCTTGATAATGGTGTTGAGGGAGTCGCTGATTTTCAGATACATGGCTTCGTCACTCATGTCGCCTTTGTACAGCTGGTGGAAGATGATGCCGTCCTTGATGAACATCACGCGCTCCGCTTTGCTGGCTGCCGTGATGCTGTGGGTAACCATGAGTATGGTGTTGCCCTGCTCATGTATCTGCTTAAATACCTCAAACAGCTCCCGGGAGCTTTTGGTATCCAGCGCGCCGGTGGGTTCGTCGGCGAGTATGAGTGAAGGCTTTGTTATCAGTGCTCGGGCGACCGCCACGCGCTGCTTTTGTCCGCCGGATATTTCGTAAGGATATTTTTTCAGCAGGCTGAGTATGTTGATGCTTTCAGCAATTTCCATAAGCCTGCGCTTCGCCTCGTTGATGTCAAAGTCGGACAGTACCAACGGAAGCAGTATGTTGTCCTCCAGGCTTAGAGTGTTCAGCAGGTTGAAGTCCTGGAATACAAAACCGATGTTTTCGCGTCTGAACTTGGCAAGGTTTTCGCTCTGTCCCACATCTTTTCCGTTGATAAACAACTTGCCGCCGCTGGGCTTGTCAATGCAGGATATAATGTTGAGCAGTGTGGTCTTACCGCTGCCGGATTCCCCCATGATGGCGATGAATTCGCCTTTTTCTATTTCAAAGTTGATGTCTTTCAGCGCCTCGGTCTTAATATTGGAAAATCGGGTGCTGTATGTTTTGCTGATATTTTTTACACTGAGTATGTTCATGTTCTTGCTTTCCTTTCCTGATGATGTGTTCAGTATAAACCCAAACGGAAATTCCTGCATTGTTTTAATCTTACAGAAATAAAAAAGCAGCTTACAGTTTTGTAAGCTGGGATGTAAGAATCGCTAGTTGTACGAATTAGAAGATTGGTATGTATAGCATTATCCAACAGAAACAACACTTTATAAAATAAAGAGAATATACTTGCTCGCAAGCCTGCATACAAAAAGGAGCGGTGCTGTAGCCAAAGCCTGTTTTGGTAACGGAAGGTTTGACGGTTGGGATATTCGAGTAACATCATGCTTTATGGTATTGTTTGAAACCAGTTTTTGGGCAATTTAAAACCGTATCATAAACTTCGTTCCTACATTCTTTTCGCTTTCCACACTGATTTGATGGTTCAGTGCTTTGAGCATTTCGGATACCAGGAACAGCCCTATGCCGGATGATTTCTGCCCGAGTGAGGCGTTTTGGCTGGCAAATCCTTTATTCCATATCAGCGGCAAGTCGGTGCCGTCTATGCCTATGCCTTTATCCGCAATGACCAATGTATCCTCTTTCACATATATGGATACCTGCTTGCCGCCGTATTTAATCGCATTGGAAAGCAGCTGCTCCAATACAAACTCAATGATGCCGGGGTCGCTGGTAATCTGCATATCTATGCTCTGTAAATCCACGGCGGTTTTGCTGCTGATAAACAGCGGACGCAGATAACGCAGGGTTTTCCGGATCGTTTCGTCGATCGAAAAACGGCTGATATGCAGATCGTTCTGCATGCTGTCCAGCTTCAGAAAGCGCAGCATCATATCCACATAGCGCTGAATATGGAACAATTGCTCACGAAAGGGAAGAGGATTATCCAACTTCTGTATCATCAGCTGCAGAGCGGTCAGCGGTGTTTTGATCTGATGGCTCCATAGCAATACATATTCCTTATGGCTGATATTGCTCTGTTTGTAAGCTTCCAGTTTTTGCCCGTAAAACAAATTGATACTCTGTATCACTTCATTATAGGCGGCGGATATCTCATCGTAGGGGCTGAATTTCTCCTCCTGGAAATCCAGGCTGTCTATGGCATTGCGAAGTTCCAGCTTTTTTTGACGAAATCTCATATAATCAACAATCGTATAGACTATAAACAGTGCAATGCAGAGTATCAAGGGATAGATCCAATCGGCAACGGTGATGCCGCTTAATTGAAACACCACAAAAAAGATGAGGAAAAACAGAATATCCAACAGTAAACGCTTATAGTTCTGCTTCCAGTAATCTAACATATACAGTATCCCATTCCTTTTTTGGTGCTGATAAAGTCCTCTAAACCGATATCCTTAAACTTTTTGCGTATGCGCGCAATGTTGACGGAAAGTGTATTGTCGTCTATAAAGCTGTCCGTGCTCCACAGATGATCCATCAGGATATCACGGCTTACATAGCGTTCCTTGTTTTCCATCAGAAGGTGCAGTATACTCAATTCCGTCTTACTCAGTGCAATTTCATGCTCCTGATAAAAGACTTTGCCTCTGCTGGTATTTAATATCACATCTCTATGGCTCAATATATTGTCGCCGCTTTTATAGGAATAGGTGCGGCGTATCAGTGAGTTTACTTTGGAACTCAATATGTTTAAATCAAAGGGTTTGGCAATGAAGTCGTCGCCGCCCAAATCCATAGCGGTTAAGATATTCAGATTGTCTGCGGCGCTGCTGATGAACATAATGGGAACGGTGCTGAACTTGCGTATTTCCGCACAGTAATAAAAACCGTTTTTGAACGGCAGCATAATGTCAAGCAGTATGAGGTCGGGCTTATAGTTCGCTACCTCTTCCAGAATGTTGTTTAGATTTTCAATCGCCACACTCTCGTAGTTCCAAGTGCGCAGGTGTTCGCATATCTGTGCGGCAATGATGGCATCGTCTTCTATCACTAAAATTTTATACATGAATCTGTTCCAAAAATGCGTCTAATGCAAGGTTGATGTCATTGTATGTTTCCGTAAAATTACCGGTATACCAGGGGTCAGCCACATCGGCTTCGCTGTGCAGAAAGCCCATCATTTTATACAGCTTTTTTTTGCTGTCCTGTCCGATAATGCGTGTCAAGGCACGTTTATTGCTCTCATCCATGTATATCAGATAATCAAAATAATCGTAGTCCTCTTTTTGTACCTGACGCGCTCGACGCGGCGTTACAGCAATGTTGTTTTTAAACAGCTCTTGCCTGGTGCCGCGGTGCGTGTCGCTGCCTACCTCACAGTCGCTGGTGCCGGCGCTTTCTATATGAAATATATCTTGCAAATTGCGTTTTTTTACTTTATCTTTTAACAGAAATTCCGCCATAGTGGAGCGGCAAATATT
>JBHADM010000036.1:0-46859 GCA_041855045.1 Bacillota bacterium
CGTTTTCTTGCTTAGTGTAGTTGGGCGGTGAAGCGTCGGTACCACTGCTGTCGGTTTCGATAACAGAATAGGTATACACCCTTCCTTCCTCGTCGGTGGCGGGTACGTTCGGCCAGGATACGGTGTTGTTTGCAGGTACCTGCAAGAGGCTGTTTGCGACTTCCACAGCCGTCGGATCGCTTGCAATTTTACGATAGAGTTTAAAGTATACCGTCGGTTTGACGGCCGGTCCACCCACCCATACCTTGTTCGCTTCTATACTGATGGCATTGCTTTCGTATATGTTGTTATACGCCAAGGTCGGATTTGCCTCGTCGGCGGCTATGCTCTTGCTTGCGCCGCCTTCGGGCTTAAAGAGTATGGTGGAATCCAGCGGAGTCGCATTGTTTTTAAGCTCTACAACCTGATAGGTATAGAGATTTTCATTGGCGTCGGTTTTTGGCAAGCCGGTAAAGACTACCTGATTGCCGCTTGTGGTGGGCACTGACAAGAATATTCCCACACCGTTGTTATCCAGCACCTCTGAATAATTGGCATCGCTTGCTATTTTGCGATAGAGCTTAAATATCAGATTGGGCTTGGTTACGGTTGAGCCGCCCGTCCACTGCTTCGTCACGGTGAGGTTTACCAGCGGAGAGCGATAGGTATTGGTCAATGACAGGGTACCTGCGCCGCCAACTGTATAGTTAAAGCTCGCCATGTCCAGCGGCTGCCCGGCGGCATCCACTTCTTTGACATAGTAGGTATACAGCTCGGTGGTGCCGTCCGCTTTATGGTAATATTTTTCAAACTTCATAAAGTTACCCGGACTCAACTCCGTGCCCATGGTAACGGTGGCATCGGTTTTGCCCACCAGAGTTACCGGTACGTTTGCCAAAGCTTCCTCGGCAACACTGGCGCTGCGGCGATACAGCTTAAAGTACACGTTCGGTCTGTTATTCTGGTTGCCGCCCGACCAGCTCTTTTGCGCCTGGATATTGATGAGCTCCTTATTTTTCATATCCCGTATCGGGTTCAGGGTCTCATCCATCTGCAGCGGATTGGCATCGGTATGGGTAAATGTAAGCTCACCGTTGCCGATAATGCTGTAATTGTCCGGAGGCAGGGTTTCCACAATGCGATAGCTGCCTACGAGCGGCACGTTTGCGAAACGAATAACGCCCTGCTCCGTAGCGGAGTTTTCGCCGTTGGAGTGGAAAGTGCCGTCATAATAGAGCTTAAACTCCGAGTTGTTTAAGTTGGTAATGGGGTTGCCCTGGTCGTCCACCTTGCGAATCTTCAGCGTGGTGACCGCCAATCTGTTGTAGAACGTACGTCTGGCAACAGAAACCGCCGTAGTCAAAGTGATTTTGGTGGTTCCTGCGATACGCTGATAGCCATGGGGGGCGCGGCTTTCGACAATGGTATAGTCGCCCAAATCCAAGTTGAGGAATCTGGCAATACCGTTATTGTCGGTAACCTGCGTATCCAGCGCTGTCAAGGCAGCGAGATCCGCCTCTTCATGGTGACCGGCGTAAACCTTAAACTCCGCATCCGGCAGAATGTTTTGATCGCGGCTGTCGTACTTGGTCACGACAATTTGGCCTGTCTGGCGTTCGTTTTTCACATAGAATGTGTTCGTTGGATTATTGTAATCCACCAGCAGGTCGATCTTCATGTACTGATCGCTGATTCTGCGGTAACCGGCCGGTGTCACGGTTTCTTTCAAAATGTAGGAACCGTACTCCTTTAAGCCGGTGGAATATACATAACGAGTATAATCCGTAGCGGCAGGCGTCACATCCGGCGCTACCAAGTCGGTCTTATCAACACCGTTTTCTCTGTAGTTTTCGTAAAGTTCAAATTCGGCGCCTTTGAGGCGTTTATAGATGTGATTTTCCGCCACGATATAGTCGGTGGTATCTACACCGCTGTTGGTCAGCTCTGTCAATCTGGTCTGCGCCAGGGCATTGCTACCGAACGGCCCCTCTATACGCTCAACTTTCAGCACGTCTATGCTGAATTTCTTATTGTTTACGGTACGACGGAATACATTGCTTGTATACGGCAATACCTGGAACTCTATAGGCTCTCCGGTGCTTACATAGCCCCCTAAGGCCTTATGCTCCAACACGCGGTAGTGACCGTATTCCAAATCCTGGAACAGCACTACACCGTTTGTATTGGTCGTCTGTTCCCCGTTTGTGGCAACCGCTTCATACTGACCGTTTTGCGGATTTTGCTTGTAGAGTTTGAACACCACGCCCTGCAAACGCTCGTTGTTGTTGATATCTACCTTGGTGATTTCCATATTGCTGCGCTTTACAATTTCCTTGTTGGAAATCAGCATATTGTCTGCGCGCAGATAGGCTTCGCCGTTAGCATTGAACGCCTTACCGGTGCCGTCGACATAGATTTCGACATCCTCCGCCTTGGTATAGTTGGCAGGGGTGTTGATTTCCTTGATGCGGTAGATACGGTTGGGAATCAAGCCTGTGAGTTTGGCGACACCGGCGATATTGGTTGTCACGGTATACAACTGCTCCTCCGGCGGATCCGCTGTCGTGGTACCATCGCTCAGCTTGTTGGTCACATATACTTCAAACTGGACATTCGGCAGCTTGGTGCCTTCGTTGAGCGCAATCTGGGTATCAGGACGCGTATCGGGCGTGTACACACTGGATCCGCCCACGGAAACCAGGTGGCGTATACCTATCTTGGTAAGGTTCAAATCATAGGTATTGTTCTGTATCTCAAACTGATAGGTTACATTATTCGGGTTCGCAGGGTCTACAACCTCGGTGATCGTGTGCGCAGAGTTATTAATATAGTCCTGCGACAGCGGCAGCTCGAACAGCAAAGGATCGATCAGCGTAAAGCGATTGAGATTGCTGAGCTCCTTGAGCTGGTATTGACCGTCAATTACAGGGTCGAATGCGGCAATACCGCTGGTATTGGTAGACTGCACCTGCTTTGTGCCGGTCACCAAGGTTTCCAGTTCGAAACGCACGCTTGCCAAATTGTTTGTGTTGTTCTTTTTCAGCACGCGTATGGTGTATTGCTTGAGGAGTGCCGGCGGAATAATCTTTTCGTTTCTAACTTCGGTAATCGGCTCCACATAATTTGGATCCGCAATCTCGTCCAAGTAACTCTGCATGTTCAGATTTACCACGATAGGGGTAGGATCCAGCTTATAGCCGTTAGGCACGCTGACCTCCGTAACGGTATAGGGCATATACTCAATGTTATGGAAATAGAGCATGCCTGCACTGTTGGATACGGCGTAGTAGGTTTTACCGTTTTGCTCCAGCTTAAACCTGGCACCGACAAGGGCTTCGCCGGTATCCCGATCTACTTTTTTGAACATAACACTCTTTTTAGGGGCGTCCAAAGTATTGCTTACACGGTTGGATTCCACATAGTTGGCATAGCTTGCAAGGCGATATGCAAAGGTGTTTTGCGCCTTGGTATCGTCCCATTGCGCGGAATCCATATAGGAAAGCGCAGGGTTTTTCATCCTGAGGACAATCACAAGTTTGCTGTTGCCCGGCACATCGCTGGCGGCTGTTCCGCCCATATGGATTGCTTTTGCCTGCGTCGGGTCGGCCGTCTGTTTGCTCGGGTCGGCCAATGCCGCATCTATCCACTGCTTGGTTGTGCCGTGCAGAGCGCGGTTGGTCGGGAAGCCCTCTCTGGTATTGAAATACGTAATCGGGAAGTTTGCCGATACATCGGTGGTCGTTGTACCCTTTATCAGCTGTACAGACTCCACAGACACAAGAGTGGGCTCGAATTCCGATCCACGCAGCAGGTGATTGCCGCTGCCGTCGGCAACGGTATAGCGATCGTTGTCAAACGGGAAAAGGTCAAAGATGTCAATATCGTGGGAATCTGAGAGCAGGTTGTTTACCAATTCCAGCTTATACTCATACTCCTCGCCGGGGGCGGTGATGATGTTGTTTGTCCAGGCACCGTTACCCTGCAGCTTGCGCACGTACTTCACGCCTGTCAAACTGTCGTTGAACACAAGGCTGATGTTATGCACGGCAGTGGTGAGCTGCTTGCCGCCTTCCTCCGGTGTGGCGGCAGGATTCATATGCTCGCCTTGGAAAGCCGGATCCGTAGCGGTTTCGGTAAAATCTATATAGGTTCTGTTGCGCACGATGGCATCGCCCGGTGTGCTCGGGTGTATGCCAGTAACAATACGCGCAATGGTTTTACCGCCGCTGGGCGCCTGCGGCATACGGAAAGTCACAAGGTTTGCACCGTCTGCGCCCATCGTCTGTTCTATGGTGCCGCCATGCTCCAAAAACTCCTGTGTAGGGATGATTTCCTTGATGTAAAGATAGCTCGGAATCACGTCCACCTGTTTAAAGTCAGGCGTATAGAAGGTTTGTCCAAAATTGATGTTATAACCCTTGTAATAGGAGTTATAGCCTATGGTATAGATAATCTCCTGCGCACGGTTGGTAACATTGCCGTTATTGCTGATGTTTGCGCTTTTGGTTGCCTGCATTACGGGCTTGGGTACACGCAAATACTTGTGGTCCCATACATTGCCTACAATTTGCTCACTGTAGTTCGGGATGCCGGCAATTTCACCATCTGCAAAGACGGTACCGCTGTTCGATAAATTTTTTTCGCGTTTAGGGAAGGGATCCCCATTGCGATTGCTGCTGATTACATTTAGGGTTGCAAACTCATTTGGCCCCGTAAGCGTCAAACCCTCATAGACCACACGAACGGCATATACCGTGCTGCGCTCAGTAGAAGAGAGAGAGTACTTCTGGTTGGCATTCAATGTAATTGGACCGTTGATTAATGTAAAGCTGTCTACATTCGGCTTACGGTTGCTGGTGTTGTTGATAAGCGGCGGATTGGTATAGCCCGGAAAGTTATTGGCATAGAGATAGACTTTGGCATTATGCGAAGGCACCAGCGCCTTGAATTCGAGCAATTTATCCGCCAGGTTATGCCCATCCATCGCAAAATCCCATATTTCTATGTTCTTTAGCGTACGCGGATAGGTTAAATCCTCCGTGCCGTTGCTGACAACGGCATTGTTGGAGCGCACCGTAATCATCCAGCGGTACTCTGCATTTTCATCCCCTGTGCCGCCGAACACATAGTAATCTCCCGCATTGGTTTTGCTTACAATACTACCGGCAGTGGGCGCACTTTCCCAAATGGTGTGGCTGACGGTATTGGCATGTGTTCGTATCGGCACATCCTCCGCCTGCGGATCGTCCACATGCGTATTGATACTGCTTCGGTTGGTAACCGTTTGACCCATCTTGGCCATAGGAAAGTCCAATGTCAGTTTGGGAAGTATATGTCGGATGAGATATGATTGCAAGTAGTAATCTTTGCTGCCATGGAGATAGGTTTCCAACACATCCTTCTCCAGTGTCATAATCGCTTTGGTGCCATCGGGCGAAAGCGTCCAATGCGGGTTTTTGGCAGGGTCAAAACTGGCCACTGCGGTCACATAGCTGTTGGTGGCAGGATCCCACTTTTCATAGGTTGGCAGCGTATCCTCAAATACCGTCTTTTCCAGACGGCGTTCGCTGCTGAATACAAACTCATATGGAATGCTGAACTCGGTATACTTACCGTCAGACCCGGGGGACGGGTAGCGATAAATATTATTGCTTTGGCCTTCGGATACATATTTACCCGCGCTGCGCTCGTAATACCAGGGCTTAAAGTTCTGCGACTCGGCAACATTGCCCTTTACGCCGCCGGTATCCAACAGATAGTAGGCCTTTGCCTTCTCGTTGATGCGCTGCGGCGTATCGAGGCGGTCAAACTCAAACTGCACACGAATATTCGCCTCCAGCTGATTGGTCGCAAAGCTTGCCACCTCATAAATCACGCGGCGGGTTAACGGGTCATAATAACCCGGTTTGGTTAAGGTCACACCCGGGATATCGGGCGGGAACACAATGCGGCTGGGTACATCGGTGGTGTGCGGCGGCAATTCTACCACCAGCTGACCCCTTGTCTCCCCCGCAGGGATATTCTGCAATTTAAAGTTTGCCTCCACATTGAGTCTTGTGGTATGGTGGAAGCTTTCGGCGGTATTCACCGTACGGTTGATGGTAACGACATAGTCGTTTGTCGGGATTTGATTCACCGGCTCATACAAAAACTCTACGGTTTTTTCGCGTTTGTTTGGACTGTACTTAATGTTGGCACGCCTGGTAGCGGCATCAAAGCTATCGCCGGTGTTTGGTGTTACCCGTACATCGGTGGCGCGCAATCCGGGGAAGCTTAGGCTGTCTATGGGGGTATCTGCGGCGATATAACGTGTGCTCTGCGTATTCGGCTGCACTTCACTATTATCTGCCTTCAGCAGATGCTTTATGGTTAGTTTGACAGGGTTGATCAATATACCCGGCGGCGGGTTCAACGAGCCGTCGTAGTTATCTATATAGAGTATGGTCGGGTTATTGGGTTCCAAGCCGGCAATATTGCTTGGCCATGTCACCTGGTCGGTATTTTGGAAGCGCATGACCAAAGGCTCGCCGCCAACCACACTGAAGGGTTTGGCATTCAAAAGATTCACCTTGACGCCCGGGGTACTGCTGAAATCCAACGTATCCGGCCTGATATGCGCAATCTCGCGACCCAGATTGATCGGCGCAGCGGTTGCAGGCAGCTTGACAGTATCCGCCACAACCACACGATTGTTACTATCTCCGGTATTGAATGCGTAGTTGCCTATGCTCTTTAAATTGCTTAGATGGGAGAAATCCAAATCATTGATTTTATTGTTATAAAAAGCCTGCTCCCCTATATCCGTGATGCTGCTCGGCAGTACCAATTGAGATATGTCATTTCGGATGGAGGCATAGCTTGACGCATAGTATGCCCGCGGGGCAATGGTCGTCAAATTGGTAAACTGGCTTAAATCCAGTTTGCCATCCTGCATGTTGTCATAAAATGCGGTGGAGATAATCTGTTTCAGTGCAGGCAAATTCTGCAGGGTGACATTCTTTAGGTTGAAGTTGTTCTCAAAACCACCCAGTTCTCGTAGGTTTGGATTGTCTTTTATCTCCACCTTGCGAAGGCTCTGTCCGTTGTTTTGATGGTTAAATGCGCTAGCGTACACCACCTCCAGTTTGGGCAGATCCACCAGGCTTACCTTTTCCAGCTGATTCCCTGAAAAGGCACTGTTTCCTATGATTTTCAGCTGATCTAAGTTGTTGAAATTGACCGCTTGCAGTTTGTTGTTGCTAAATGCGTTGCTGTCTATCATTTCCAAAAGCGGAAAATCGCTTAAGTTCAAGGTTCCCTCGATCTGATTGGTGCCAAAAGCGTTTGAATCAATTCTTTTTAAGGCCGGCAGGTTTTCCAAGGTCAAATCCTTAATTTTATTGTAATAAAATGCGGCAGGACCGATGTTTGTTAAAGCCGGCAAATCCTTAAGCACCAGCGTTGTGATAGCGGAACCGGAGAAGCCACTTACCGTTGTCAGCTTGGGCAGGCCTTCCAGCACCACTTCATTCAGCATAGGGTTGCTGGAAAAGGCGTTGATGGCGGTCAGCTCCGGCAGGTTTCGCAATACCAGCGACTCCACCTTGTTGTTTGAAAACGCACTTGTTTCAATGGTTTTCAGCTTGGGCAGACCGTCCAATTGCAGCGACTGTATCTGGTTTTGGTTGAAGGCATAGGAGCCGATTCTCTCCAACGAGGGCAGGCCGCTTAGATCCAATTCTGTGATTTTGTTATTGCTGAAAGCATTGCTTTCGATCGTCTTCAGCTTAGGCAGATTCTGCAGTGTAAGCACCGCAATCTGGTTATTATAGAAACCTGAGAGATACTCCAGCTCCGGAAGATCCGTAAGCTCCAACGAGGACAGCTTGTTGTTGTTAAAAGCTTGATCTATCGTCCTCAGTTTGGGCAAGCCCGATATACTTAAGCTTTCGATCTGATTGTTTGTAAAGGAGCTGCTGTTAATCCTCTGTAGCTCCGGGTTATTGCGAATCTCGACATTCTTTATCTGGTTATTATAAAATGCTGAGTTTCCGATATAGTTCAAGAGGGGCAAATCCTGCAAAGAGACGCTTTCCAACTGATTATCCCGGAACGCTTCCGTGCCGATAGCCGTAAGCTTCGGATTATTGCCTATGCTGAGGCTGTTGACTGCATTGTTTTTAAATACAGTCTCCGCAATAACCGATAAATTCTGAAGATTACTTAGATTCACCGCTTCAATCTTATTGTTTTGAAAAGCTGCGCCATGTATTCGCTCCAGCTTGGGAAAAGACTGAAAATCCAGCGTCTGTATGTTGTTGCTCAGAAAAGAGGCATATCCAAAGCTTTTGAGCTCGCTTGCCTTATCCATGTTAAGCAGCGCGTTGATGCCGGAGTTGCTGAACGCATAGTTTGATATTTGCTCTAACCGGCTCATCTTCTCAAAATCAACGGTGTTGATGGCGCGATTCTGAAAGGCATTGCCGCCAATGACGGTAATCGGAGCGCCAGTAGTAGGATTGACGCCGGGCAATACCATATCGGGGTTGGTAGCAAGCCTTGTAACACCGTTCGCCGAAAGACCGGTTATCGTTGTGCCGGAATAGGTAAAGTCGCTGTACTTCCAGCCCTTACCGGGAATGATTTCATCGTCGCTGATATTGGTGTTTTGGAAGGTGAATGTAAAGTTGGCTGTTGCGGTAAGGTTTTGCTCGCCGGGAGCAAGATCGCTGTCACGTTTGTTTTTCAGTACGATATTCACATCCACTGTACGCGGCGTATTGGCGGCCGGAATAGTGGTTGGTGTGAGCGTGATGCGCGGATCCAACACATTGCCGCTAAGCGGTGTTATCTGGTTGCCCTGCCCATCGTAAAAGCTTACGTTTTGCAAAATATCCGCCGTGGTCATGGTCGGTTGGGTCTGTGGGAACAATAGCTGCTTGCTTGGCTCTACCACGATTCTGGGACGCCCGATCTTGATGTAGTTTACGTCTATCACGATGGTACGATCCACCATGGTACTGCTGTCTATGGGTACAGGATTGGTTTCTATGGTATAGCCGGGCAGATCCGGGGCGTTGTAGCTGGGCGGAATGGCGCCCGGTGCTAAGACCTCGGTCTTGCTGTCTATCAGCACGCCGCCGTTTGTAATATCGCGGCTGTGAATCATAAGCTTTACAGGATTAATCAGATATACGGAGGGTTCGTTTGAAACCACATTATTGGCGTTGTTGTCAATCACAACCTCCACCACGGGGGTTTTTGCAGCCGTGCCAAAAGCGCCTGCGGCGAACAGATTGGCAGGCGGATCCTGGGTATCCACTGTCAGCTTGGTCAGTGCCGGGTTGTCGTCAAACGCCACATTGCCGACGCTTGTAACCCCATGCAGGGTCACATCCGTCAGGCTGTTGCCCGCAAAAGCTCTGGGTCCAACAGTGTTAACCGTGATATTCAAAGTGGACAGATCGTTGTTATAAAAAGCAGACGCACCGATTGTACCGAATGTGCCGCTGCCCGTGATTTCAGAAATCTTATTGCCCTCGAAAGCATAGGCTCCGAGGTTCACCGTATTGTTCTGGAAGGTTACTTTGGTAATGCCCTTATTACGAAAGGCATTGCTTTCGATGTCGGTAATACCGGCGCCTATTGTCACATCTCGCAGCTCCACCCCATCGAACACCAAAGAGCCAATCTGTGTAAGACCGGCTATATTGTCGATAATGATATGATTGCCGCGAATCCGCGCCGCAGTGCCCGGCGTAAGACCCGTAGCCTTGCCGCCGGTGATGATAAAATCATCTGCGGTCATGGTTACCGTAGTAGGTGTACCTTGTGCAAACACAACATCTTGTATGGGCAAAAAGAAAATACATAACAAAAACAGAACCGCAAGCACGCGCCTGCAAGTGGTGGTATTTCTGTACATGGAACCTCCAGAATAAGCATCGGTTATTGGATATATGAATATACTTAAAGGTATACAAAAAGAATCAGCATGCTGACCTTAACAATTCGAAAACAACAAGATATTTGCCCCTTCGCACAAAAGCAAAGTATCTACACGGAGAGTATATCATCTCAGTAAAAAAAATGCAAGGTAAAAACCTTGTATTTTTTATGTTTTTTAATATAAAACAGATAAAACAGAAAATGTTTGTGATTATTTTTAAAAAAACTTAATACTCTATTCCCTCATCCCCATCGTCCTCCACATCTTCGTCGTACCAGACAAAGGGAGAATCTTCGTCGTTTTCAGGCAGCAGTTCGCCCCAATCATCCGGAGCTTGATCGCCGTTTTCCATCATAAAGTTTTCTACTTTCTCGAGTATTTTCTCAAAAAACTCTGTCATTTTCGGGCTTTCTGTACGCAAATACTCCCATTTATGATAGTTGTAATCAAAGCTCTCCACCAATTCCCGGACAAAAAACTCCGGTAAGGAGGCATCTTCCAATGAATCTCCCATAGAGCGCACACTTCTGATTGATATGGTGAATTTTTGAGGGTTTTTGTACATTATTTATCCTCTCATTTTAAAGTTTAATAAGACTAATACTCATTTAAGTTGTAGTTTGTTAAATTTCCACTTAATGAAAATCAATGAAAATGCCGCAATCGGACAGATGTAGTGGTGTTCTTCCTACCTGTAATCCAAACATATCAATATATAGATTTAGCTGCAATATTTATCAATATAGGCAAGCTTGCATTTTTGTATGACTTCTCTTGCCTTTTCGGCGCCATCCAGTTCGTTGACCGAGGTTTCCTTTGATTCCAGGTTCTTGTAAACACTGAAAAAGTGCATCATTTCCGCAAAAATATGCTTCGGCAGCTCCGAAATATCCTTATATTCGCGGTAGGTCGGGTCGTTGAAAGGGATGGCAATCACCTTTTCGTCCAGCCTGCCTTGGTCGAGCATATAGAATACGCCGATGGGATAGCAGCGCACCAAAGCCATGCTGCGTATGGTTTCGCTGGAAATAACCAGAACATCCAAGGGGTCGCCGTCATCCGCCCATGTACGCGGAATAAAGCCGTAATTTGCCGGATAATGGGTGCTGGTATAGAGAATTCTGTCCATCATCAGGTGGCCGGTCTCTTTATCCAACTCATATTTTACCTTGCTGCCCTTTTCTATCTCTATGCAGCAGACGAAATCATCGTCTTTTATGCGCGCCGGCGCGATATCATGCCATACGTTTGACATCGTTACCTCCTAAAAATTGCGAGAAGTATCGTATTGTGCAAAGAAGTCGTCTCTAAAGTCCTCATAAGAGTCCTGATCCAAGGCATGACGGATGTCCTCCATCAAGCATTGTAAAAAACGCAGATTGTGCAGCGTTACCAACCTTGCTCCGGTGATTTCGCCGCATTTTATCAAGTGGCGTATATAGGCACGTGTATAGCCGTTACGGCAGGCATAGCAGTCGCAGCCTTCCTCCAGCACACTGAAGTCGCGCCCATAGGCGGCGTTGCGCACCACCAAACGCCCCGTTCTGGTAAATGCGGTACCATTGCGGGCTATGCGGGTGGCCAGCACGCAGTCGAACATATCCACGCCGTGCGCAACCCCTTCCACCAGGCAGTCCGGAGAGCCTACCCCCATCAGATAACGCGGTTTCTCTTTGGGCAGGAACGGCTCGATATGATCCAGCATTTCATACATAATGGGCTTGGGTTCCCCCACCGAAAGCCCTCCTATGGCCGTTCCCGGAAAGTCCAGTCCCGCGATGAATTTGGCGCTCTCTATGCGCAAATCCTTATAAAACGCGCCCTGCACAATGCCGAATACCGCCTGGTCTTTGCGGGTATGGTGCTTTTTGCAGCGTTCTGCCCATTCGTGGGTGAGGTGCATGTTTTTCTTGGCGGTGTGGTAGTCACAGGGATAAGGCGAACATACATCAAAAGCCATGGCGATGTCCGCTCCCAATTTCTGTTCTATATCCATTGCCACTTCCGGCGAAAAAAAGTGACTGCTGCCGTCTATATGGCTTTGAAAATGCACGCCGTCGTCGGTGATTTTGCGTATGCCCTGCAGGGAAAACACCTGAAAACCGCCGCTGTCGGTCAATATGGGTCGATCCCAGTTCATAAAGCGGTGCAAACCGCCGGCTTCGGCAACCAAATCCTCACCCGGTCGCAAATGTAGATGATAGGTATTGGAAAGAATGATTTCCGCGCCCAAATCCTTTAGTTCGTCCGGTGTGGTGGCCTTTACGGTCGCCAGTGTGCCCACAGGCATAAAGGTCGGCGTCTGTATATCGCCGTGCGGAGTATGTACTATCCCTCTGCGGGCGGCACTTTTTTCGGATGTTTTGAGTAGATCGAATGTAACTGGCATCGTATTCTCCTTCTTGTGATGTGCAACTCATTATAGCACAAAAAATCATCGGCTTACAGTTTTTACAAATGAAATATTTACAAATACCCGTTTTGACGGTATACTGAATACCCTGCGCAAAAATGCGCTAAGTTCAGGTTTTCCTTTGTATACAAGCCGTGAATATTTATGCGTGTTTTATACATTTCCTTATGCATAAAAAATGTATAAACTCTGTATTTTTATGCAAAGCTATGTTATGATATATTTACGGACGAATACTGTGTTCTCCCCCCTCGGATAGGAGTTTATATATGCTATATGACAAGCGTATTTTTCAAGTAAAAGACGATATGCGCATTGGGTTGCGCAGCGCCGACCCTGCGGATGCGGCAGCTTTGCTCACCCTGAAGACAGCGTTGGACAAGGACAGCTATTATAACGACCTCAACCCTGAAGAACATGCGCTCACCATTGCGGAACAGGCCGAGGAGATTCGGCTCTTTGCGCAAAGCTCTAATCGCCTGCTGCTTCTGGCATTTGAGCAAGAGGATCTCATCGGTGCGGCAAGCATATCCCCCCTCTCTCCCAACGCCAAAGCATCACATCGCGCCATGTACCACGGCGCCATACTCAAACACTACTGGGGCTACGGCATAGGCACCATACTGACAACAGAGCTGTTTAAACAGGCGAAGGCCATGTCTTACGAACAGTACGAGGTAGCGGTGTTTGCCGACCACCACCGCGCGATTGAGATGTATCAAACACTCGGTTTTGCAGAATGGGGACGCATTCCGCACGCTTTCCGCATCGGAAACGATACGGTGGATATGCTGTACATGGGCAAAAATGTATAGCTTAGGTAAATGAAAAGAGCGATGCTTCCACCGGGCATCTCAGGCCCAAGTATACTGTCAAAATGCGGCCTCGTTTTACATCGACATTGTGTATAACACATTCCCTGATAATAAAACGATACAACCGCTTGTGATGTCATAAACCGTTTTAAATACAATAAAAATGCCGCTGCAGGTTTTTTGCAGCGGCATTTTCCGTGTGATTACAGTTTTTCCAATTCGTCTGCCAAGACTTCCCTGCAGGCGAGCAAAAACTCCGCAGTGCGAGGATATTTTGTGTACGTGAGCGTATCCATGCCTGCCAGGTTACACAGCAAACGATGTACATACTCTTTTCCCTTGTATTTTTCAAGCGTAGCGCACGCTCGCATATCCTGCAAGGATTCTGCCAGCACTTTGCCGCGTATGGAGGGCAGCGGATGGCCATCTGCACCGGGGTACACCAAATAGGAATCCCCGCTCGGGAAAGCGCCGCCTGCATCGCTCACTGCAAAGGGATCGATATGCTGCAGCGAATACTGGCTGTTATAAAAATTATAACCCCAGTGCAGGAAACCTTTGACCTCTGTCAGATATAGCAGTATTCCCATAATGCGCTGGCGCTGCGAGGGCATGGCAAAGAAACGGTTCGGCACCAGCTTATCCTGTGCGCAGCAATAGTAGACCCAGAGATTGTCAACGTTTTGATCCAGGAAAGTTTGAATATGGTCGTTGGCAACAACCGGCTCTTTCACCAGGCCGTCCGCATAGAATTGGTAGCTGCTGAGCGCGTCTATTACATGGGCGTCGGCGAGCAAATCTTCCACCTGCTCTATGGCCGCCTTATAGTGTATAAGGTTTTCCTCCGTCGGTTCGTCCGATATGTGGAAGTATACCTTGTCATTTGGGTAGCCCATTTCGGAAAGCGCGGCGCGCAATGCCGGAATAAACTGCGTCAGGAATGCACGGTACTCGACGCTTGTGGCATTGCTGTGCCAGCCGAATTTTTGGATAAGGCTGCCGTTTTCCTCCACCATGATTTTAGGACAGTGTTTGGCGCCCCATTGGGTAAAGAAGTGTGCAATTTCAAGATACTCCACACCGCAGCGGCGGCAGATTTCCGCCCAGCGCGCAAGCTTTTCAAAGTCAAAGTAATACTTGCCATTCTCACAGCGTATACCCACCAGCTGTACGGTCGTGCGTTCACCGCCCACCTGTGTATCCAGCGGCGGTGTGAATACCGGCGTCAACATCATATTCATGCCGTAATCCTTGACCGCGCTGCGTATGAAGTTCTCGACGATGGTGAAGTGGGCGTCCGAAAAGGCCTCCACGTTATAATAATCGCTCAGGCAATCGGCATGAAACCATTGGGTGTGCAGCAGTGTCTGCGGTGCAAGCGCCTGCTTGGCGATGCGTATGGTTGCCGGCGAACGGAAGATGACGTTTCCGTCCTGCTCCACGAGCACAGAAATGGTGTAGCTGCCCGCAGGCACATCGCCGGTTTGCAGGCTGATCCACAGACTGCGGTATTCGTTTTTGACCGGATTGATGGCGCCGTCGCAAGGCTGCAAAAGGTCGGGATAAGATTTTGCAGTACGACTGATCAGAAAATTATCCGAGGTAGAGTACGCTGTCAGTACGGACGGAATGCTTACCACCTCGTACAGCTGATGGGCAAAGGGACAATCCTGCAGGCGCAGCTGCAAGCTTCCGCCACCCTGCGCGGCTTCCCCAAAGGTATCCCAAAAATAGACCAGCTGCAGGTTGACTTCCGTACCGGAAAAAGCGGAAAGCACGAAGTTCGGCGCCAGCGCAGACGGGCGTTGCGCCGGGAACACCTTCTCCAACGAGGAAGTCAGAAAAAAATCGAAATATTGTGGCATGGGTTTCTCCTTTCAAATGTATCATTCATTTTGTATGATCTCCCGAATTTGCGCCAATGCCCTGCGCGCCTCCGGTATAGGATAGACGATATAAATATGCGGCATTTTATCCGCCACATGGTAATAGTGCGCTATGCCCTGCGCCACGAGCAAGCCATGCAGCTTCTCACAGTCGGGCATAAAAATATCATAGTTGCCGACAAATAGGCTGATACGCGCAAGATCTGTAAAGTTTCCAAAAATCGGGCTGACAAAAGGGCTGCGCATTGCTTCCTCACTGCCCGCCCATATTTTGCCCAGCATGGCCAAGGCTGCCGGCGAGGAAATGGGATCCACCTTTTCGTATGCCGGAATATCCGGATGATTGCAATGAACATCCAGCCAAGGAGAAATCAATACGATATCCTTCGGCTGAACAATGCCCTCATCCCGTAAATGCATAGCCAGCGCCAACGCCAATCCCCCACCGGAGGAGTCGCCCATCAGCGTAATGTTCTGCGGACTGTTCGTCCGGGACAACAGCTGTTCATACAGCGCGCGGCAGGCTCGCAACGCATCCTCATAGCAGTAACGAGGCAGTTTGGGATAGATAGGAAACACCACCTTGGCATCGAGCTGTTTTGTCAGTTTGTCCAGCATGGAAAAGCGATAAGGACTGGGCTGGCTTACATAGGCGCCGCCATGTATGTAGTAAATCACTTTTTGCGCAGGATCCTGCCGGTCATTCCATACTAAGGTCTGCATGCTTTCCACATAAAACTCTTCAATGGGAAACGATATTGCAGGCGGCACAAAGGATTGGTCGCTGATAGCCTGCTGCAGCTGCAAGGTTTGGGCAAAACGCTTGGGGTTCTGCGCGTCAAAACCGTTGTTTCTTGCCCGTATGCGCAGTTTTTGCTCAAAACACCAGGAAGCAAGTGAACGCTTTTGCACATAGCGTATGTGAAGCGCAAGCAAGAGTACAATACCAACAATACCATACAGAATAACCATAGATGTATCCTTTCAGAGCACCATATTCTCAGACTATTTGTTTCATAAAAACAATCCTTGCCATGCTGCCGTCTTAATAATTATAGATTATATCCTAAAACAAAGCATTCGTTAAGCATAAAGCAGCATATTTTCCGCAGCGTTAAACGAATACCACGAAAATGCTGCACTATACGCTACCTGCAAAGCAGCAAGGTATATTTGATATCAAGATTGATGCAGAAACCCTGGCGCACATCAAAGCACCCGAGATAAGCGATATCAAGACCACCCAAATCACGCCAAAGTTACGAAGCGGCAATTACGCCAAGATTGCCGAACCGCAGCTCTCTCATATTCGAATAAGCAGCAAAACACCCCTTTGCACAACAGAGCTCCTCTTGCAAAAAGGGTTTTATTTCGTGCGCGGCAATTGATAGTCCTGCTGAATTATGCTATAATTTGCATTGCGAAAGGAGCTGATAAAATGCGTTTTACCAAGATGCACGGCACAGGTAACGACTATATCTATATCAACGGCTTTGAGGAGCAGATAGAAAATCCTTCGGAGCTGAGCAAACAAATAAGCGACAGGCATTTCGGCGTAGGCTCCGACGGCCTGATTATCATAGCACCAAGCGAAGTCGAGGGCACCGACTTCCGCATGCGCATGTGGAACAGCGACGGCAGCGAGGGAAAAATGTGCGGTAACGGTATACGCTGCGTCGCCAAATATGTATACGAAAAAGGCTTAACCGACAAAACTTTCCTAAACATAGAGACCGGCGCCGGCATCAAGCGTGTCTGGCTGGAAGCTGCAGGCGGCAGAGTGAGCTCGGTACAGGTGGATATGGGCGAGCCCAATTTTATACCCGAGGAAATTCCCACTACGCTGCAAAAGCGTCAGCTCAAACGTCACAGGCTGCGCAGCGAGCATGGCGTACACTACATCAGCACGCTGAGCATGGGCAATCCCCACTGCGTGCTCTTTGTAAAAGACTGCAACAAGCTGGATTTGAACGGCATAGGCAAAACACTGGGCGAGCATGCCATCTACCCCGACCGCGCCAATGTGGAATTTGTGGAAGTCATCTCCCGTAAGACCTTGAAAATGCGCGTATATGAACGCGGCGCCGGCGAAACGCTGGCCTGCGGTACAGGTGCCTGCGCCTGCCTTGTCGCAGCGGTGCTCAACGACCAAAGCGACCGTGAAGCCGATATTATTTTGCGCGGCGGCACCCTGCACATAGAGTGGTGCGAGCCGGACAATCACGTATACATGCGCGGCCCTGCCGAGTTTGTATGCGAGGGCGAATGGCCCTTTCCCAAGGCATCTTTGCGCCCGGAGGATCCATTGACGGCGCCGATCAACGCCGATTTGAGCCTCAGCTCAGAAAATAAGGAGACCGTATAACATGCTGAAGATTAATACATCGATGAGCCGCCTGCCCGGCAACTATCTGTTTGCCGACATCGCCAAAAGAGTCAACGAGTTTCAGACGGCACACCCCGATGCAAACCTGATTCGTTTAGGCATAGGCGACGTAACCCGCCCCCTGTCCCCTGCCGTGGTGCGTGCGCTGCTCAAAGCCGGCGAGGAGATGGGCAACGCCAATACCTTCCGCGGCTATGGACCTGCCGAGGGTTATGATTTTTTAATCAAAGCCATCATCGAAAACGACTATAAGGCGCGCGGCGTACACATAGACAGCGACGAAGTGTTCGTCAGTGAAGGCGCCAAAAACGACACCGCAAACATACAGGAATTGTTCAGCGCCACCGAGCGTATTGCCGTAACCGATCCCGTATACCCCGTATACGTGGACAGCAACGCCATGAGCGGCCGCGCCGGCATATTCAGCAACAACCGCTGGGATAAGCTGGTATATCTGCCGGTGCATGCCGAAAACGACTTTGTACCGGAAATGCCGGATAAACATGTGGATGTCATATACCTATGCTACCCGAACAATCCAACCGGCACAACACTGACCTATGAGCAGCTCAAAAGCATTGTGGACTATGCCATCAAACGCGGCTCCCTGATTATCTACGATGCGGCATACAAGGCCTTTATCAGCCGCAAGGATGTGCCGCAAAGCATATACGAAATCGAAGGCGCCAAAAGCTGTGCCATTGAATGCTGCTCGTTTAGCAAAACGGCAGGCTTTACCGGTGTGCGCTGCGCCTATACCATCGTGCCTAAGGAGCTCTACGGTGTAGACGACAATGCCAAAAAAGTAAGCCTCCGCGACCTGTGGGCAAGACGCCAGGCAACCAAGGCCAACGGCGTGTCCTACATCACGCAGCGCGCGGCGGAAGCCGTATATTCCGCCGAAGGAAAAAAAGAATGCCATGCCACCATCGCCTATTATATGAGCAATGCAAAGCGCATACGTGAAGGGCTGAAAAATCTGGGATATACCGTATTCGGCGGCGTGGATGCGCCTTATGTATGGCTTAAAACACCAAAGGGCACAGGCGGATGGGAATTCTTTGACAGTCTGCTCAAAAAAGCCCATGTGGTGGGCACACCCGGTGAAGGCTTCGGCCCTTCCGGCGCAGGCTACTTCCGCCTAACCGCATTCAACACCCTGGAAAAAACCGAAGAGGCCATCGCCCGCATCGCAAAATTGTAACAAATTAGTGCCAAAGTTCAGTATTTATGTTAAAATATACTTCGGAAGATACTATACTATAGCAAGAGATTTTTTTGGAGGAAATGAAATGAAAAAAATAATCAGTCTTTTATTGGTATTGGTACTCTGCGCAAGTCTTGCAGCAAGCTTTGCGGAAGAGGCGCATCCCAGCGAGGGTGACATTCCCGTGCTGACCGTGGAAGAATCCGCAGCTGTGACCGAAAATCCATTTGCAGCCGCATACAACGCAAACTATGAGAGCACACTGCCCAAGACAGAAGGAGAGCATTACAAAAACATCGATACCTTTTTGAACTTCAAAAGCGCGCCGGCGCCGTATCTCTACCAGTCTTTGCAGAGCACATTTAATTTTTTTGCTAACAAGTTTATTATTGGCAATTATATCATCAACGAAAAGCTGATTGATGCCAACGACCTGCTCAACCGTTTCAATTTGTTCTATGCAGAAATGGGTCGCAGAGAGATGCTGCTGGAAGGCATTGACGCCGTATTGCCGGAAAACCTTGTAGATGCTGCCAGACTGTCTGAAACCGAAAGCAATCCGCTGGATGCACAGGACAATACAACCGTATTTAACAACCTGCAGTTCACCTTGCTGCTTTTGGAAAACGCAGAGGTTGTAAACAACGAACAGGCACTTGCAATACTGGAGCATATGAAGAGAAAATAAGCCCTATTCGTAACATCAAACAAAGAGTCCGAAAGGGCTCTTTTTCAATACTTCAATAAACTGCAAAAAAACATTGCTGTAATCAATACAAGTTTTCAATGCAAACACCGCTGTGTCCCATGCAAGGACTTATTTTCACGTATGGATTGAAACAGCCCCTGCCCTTGGTATTGCCATTCCCTGCTTGCCGTCCTGTAAACCGTTTGCTGCTGCGCTTTTTTCTTACGCGGTGATATTGTCCGCATGATTGCAAGCGCGATGTTGCATTATAAAATCATTTAATAATAGCGCAATTTGACATTATGTTACATTTCGTCCCTTGCATATTGACGGCGGATTATGTAAACTATATTTGATAGAATTGCTATCAATAATCAATATTATTATGGAGGATCCTCATCATGAAAAAACTGCTCAGTCTGGCTCTGGTATGCCTGCTCACGATATCTATATGCACAGCCTATGCGGACAATGACTTGCACCCCATGCACGGCAAACTGCCCTATCTCGATATAAAGGAAACACAATCTATCACAGACAACCCTTATGCCGGGCTGTATAGCACCGCCTATCAAAGCAATATCAAGTTCCATGAAAAAGCAAGCGAATTTTATGCCAACATTGATGTGCTCTTAACATTTGAAAATCAAAACCTTGCGTTTGTATATGACGCCCTGGACAACCAGTTTGTGTTTGAAGAAGATTTTTTTGTAAAAGACGAAAAACTGATGAGCGAAGATTTGTTTGCACTGGAGGACTTGCTCAATCACTTCAATCTGTTGTATGCAGAACTGCAAAATCGCGGCTTGGTAGCAGAGGGCATACAAGTCGCACTGCCAAAGAATTTGGTAGACGCCGATCGTTTGGCATCCGGCGATACAGGTCCGCTGTCAAAAATGGATGATACCACCCTATACAACAATTTTGTATTTACACTCTATTTGTTGGATGAAAAAGATTTTATTGAGGATGACACAGCCAGAGCGATGTTAGGACATATACAAGTGAAATAAACCAGAGCAATGACGCAACTTTGCAAAATAAATCCGCATAAAAACACCCTTTCGGGTGTTTTTATGCTATACTGACTAAAAAAGGGAAAGCATATATGGCTATACAACGCTGTCCCTGGGCGGAAAAAAGCGGAATCAAAAGAAACTGCCACGACCACATATGGAGTCTGCCCGTGCATGACGACAAAGAACTGTTCGAAATGCTGCTTTTGGAGGGAATGCAGGCCGGCTCGCGCTGGTCTACCACACTGAACAAAATGGACAGTCTGTGCGCCATAAAGGGATTGTCAAACACCATTGGATTATCGTATAACAAAGCGCCGCAAAGTGCAATCCTGCGGTTTAAGCTATCCATATAAGCAAGATTACACAAAGACACACTGCCGTACATTGTATCCAAATTGCAAAGAACATTGTATTATGCTACACTGTGTCTATGCCCAACCACGAGCATAACAAAGGAGAAATGATATGTTAAGCGAAAAGTTTTTTGAAGTATTGCAGCACGAAGGCGTGGTTTCCATTGTATCCTGGGGAAGCACCGACGAAGCCAATATCACCAACACATGGAATTCCTACCTGGTGGTAAAAGACCAGCGCATTCTGCTCCCTGCAGCAGGTATGACCAGCACCGAGAACGATATAAAGGTAAACCCCAACGTAAAAGTGACCTTGGGCGCACGTGAAGTAGAAGGCTTTAACGGCTATCAAGGTACAGGCTTCTTGCTCAAGGGCACCGCCAAGTTTATCGAGGAAGGCGCCGAGTACGATATGATGAAGCAAGCCTTTCCCTTCCTGCGCAAAGTACTGGAGATCAGCGTTACATCCGCAAAGCAGTTGCTGTAAAAAGCAGAGCCCGCATGGGCTTTTTTTTGTTTTTGACTATGTTTTTCTTTAAAAAATAAAGTAAATGATATATACTATATATATAGCAAGAACCCGACTGTATGATACCGCATAGATTCCTAAGCGGTTATCAATAGACATGGAGGAGAATATGAAAACAGTAATTACATTGGGAAGACAGTTCGGCAGCGGCGGCAAAGCGCTGGGAGATTTGCTTGCAAAGAACCTGGGCATCCCCTATTATGATAAGCAGATACTAAACATGGCTGCAAAAGAAAGCGGCATCAGCGAAGAATTTTTTCACGAACATGATGAAAAACCAAACCGCAGCCTTCTCTTTTCTATGGTTACAGGCATGCGCAACGGGCTGGACATGGCCAGCATGCCTTTGGAGCTGCCGCTGAACCACAAAATATTTTTAGCCCAGTTTGATACCATTAAAAAATTAGCGCAAAAAGAGCCCTGCATCATCGTAGGCAGGTGCGCCGACTACGTACTCAAGGACGAGCCGCATGTACTGAAAGTGTTTGTATATGCCGAGATGGAGAGCCGTGTAAAGCGCATACGCGAGGCGATGAACATAGGCGAAAAAGAAGCCGTTGATCTCATCAACAAAAACGACAAAGAGCGCAATAACTACTATAATTACTTCTCCGGCCAAAAATGGGGAAATATGTCCAACTATGATTTGTGCATCAACACCACCCACATCCGTATCGAGCAGGCCGCAAGCCTTGTGGAAAGCCTGATTACCGTATTGGAAAAGGACGAGGAATAAAGCCTTTTGCCTGACAAAACAGCGTACAAGAATCCGCCTTTTATCCAAAACCCTGCCTATACAGCCGATTGCGGGAGTTTATACAGCTTTTCAGTATGTTATTACTTTGTACATAGTTTGTTCATAAGTATTTTGTATAATAAAGTCGTAGTCAAGGATTACGAATAGGAGGTATTATATGAAAACTATCAAACTGGACAATAATGTAGCAACCATCAGCGGTAAAAGCGTTGGACTAACCAATCAGGAAAGCGCTTTATTAAAAGCTCTGATTGAGGGTGAAGGCAAAACCGTATCCCGCGACTCTCTGCTCAAAGATGCATGGGGTTATAAGAGCGCAGGCATTACCCGAACAGTAGATGTTCATATACAGCGCCTGCGTAAAAAAATTGGCATGGATTTAATTGACACCGTATACAAAGGTGGCTACAAACTCAACGCATTTCGCGCTTAATATAAAAGAGCCTTACAGGCTCTTTTTTTGACGTTTTCATAAGAACTGCGCCGGAAGCAATAGGGCTTTTGATGCAGAAACAATATCCCGACGCAAGCGGGGTTTGTCCGATAAAAACAATTGCTCCAGGCTTGCTTGGATATGGGATTGCTTCATCAGGCTGTTTAAGCGTACTTTAATTTTGTAACCGACGGCTTACAAGCAATCATCGTCATCCTCTATATCTTCTTCATCATCGTCTTCGTCAAAGTCATCATCATCGTCTTCCTCATCTTCTTCATCATACTCGTCGTCGTCATCGTATTCGTCATAATCGTCTATGAGCTGACCGGCGCCGAACAGACCTTCGAGTATATCCAAAGCCTGCTCCTGCTGTGCCAGCGGCACATAGAAACGCAGGCTCTCCAGGCTGCTGCCTGTCAGCATGGTAATGGCGGCGCCAAGGCGCTCTTCGGTATAATATGTGATATTGTGCTGACGAAACACATCGGCGAGCATGCCTGCCCACATGCTGGTTTTCTCCGCCACCAGCACCAGATCATCAGCGCAGGGCTCGATCAGATGTTCGTTTCCGCAGTTGTCGCATACATCACCATTGACGAGCATCATACAGTGTTTACAGTACATGATAGACCTCCTGTATTTCTATTATTGTATTTTATTATACCAAATGCTGCAAGGAATGCCTACTCATTCGGCTTCACTTTTGCATTTGCACCTCCACACAGGCAAGCAGTTCCGACGCTTTCATTCCCAGCGCATCGGCAATGCTCCATATACTGTGCAGTTTCGGCGATTTTCTGCCGCTTTCTAGCAAGGCGATATGGCTGCGGGAAAGCCCTGCCCTTTTTGCCAGTTGTTCCTGCGTATAGGCTTTTCCAAGGCGCAGACGCGCCACCGTCAATCCAAAAGCGATCGCGTGATTTTGCATATAGATATCCTCCTGTATTTATTCATAGGAGGATTTGTATTTTTGGCGGAGATCCGCATGTGGGTATACGAGAGTTCCCTATTACCCAAGCTTGGGAAGCATTTGTATAAAGCGCTGCAGCGCGGGATTGGCGTCATTTTTCCGCCATACAACGAGAATTTCCTCGGTTTCCCCTTTGCCGCAAAGCGGTACAAAGACGACATTTTCTGTGCCTATATCCCAGGGGTGAGCGTATTCCGGCACGATGGATGCGCCTTCTTCGGCAGCCACCATCATCAATATACTCTCCATATCGTTGGAGCGCAGCAATATGTTGGGCTGGTAGCCTGCCTGCTGGTAAAGGCTCATATAAAAGGCGTCGCCAAAGGAATCGCCGGTGCCGGAGGGCGACATAAACAGGATGTTCTCCTGCTTCAGATCCTTGCGCGTCAATTCCTTGCGTCTGGCAAGAGGGTGGCTTGCGTAGAGCGCAACCCGCAGCGGAACATGCTCTACAACCTGCAGCTGCAGCGACTCTTCCTGGCGTAGGTTGGTGCTGTCCCAGGTGAATATGATATCGTACTCTCCCGTCATCAATCCGGATGCCAGCCTGTCAGTATCGCAGCGATAGCAGGACACGAGCACATTGGGATACTCCTGATGAAAACTGCGCAGATACTTTGGCAGATCGCTGCGCTCGTATCCCTTGGTATAGCCTAAGCGCAGCTCCCCTTCCAAACCGGTGGAGGCTTCATGGGTACGCTGCAGGGCTGCGTCCACCTTTGCAAGAATCTCCCTGGCTTCCTTCAAAAACACCTTGCCTGCGGGTGTCGGCACAACAGGACGACTGTTGCGATCGAGCAATTTTGCAGCAATGCTTTCTTCCAGTGCCTGTATTTGCTGGGTGATTGCCGTTTGCGAAACATAATGATTTTTGGCAGCTTTGGTAAAGCTCCCGCTCTCCGCGACGGACACATAATAGCGCAGCTGGTTCAGATTCACAGCCTATGCCTCCTTAATATTATAAGATTATCTTATTATAATATGGAAATATTGTATTTGCAATCCGATAATTCGCGTTATATAATAAGAAAGTCTTTAATAAGACCAAAACCTCTTATAGAAAAGAGCAGTTACAGATACCAGAATGCGTTGGAGCAGAAAGAGTAGTTGAGAGTATTGCTGCAGAGAGATGCCGGCAGGTGTGAGGCATTGTAATATCCCAATGAAGTTCATTCTGCGAGCGGTGTGTTGAAATAAGAGTAGGCACAACGGGTGCGACCGTTACATCGCAAAGACTTTTCAGCCTATGAAGGCGTCTGCCGTAAGGTATGCGCAAAAGCAGAGTGGTAACACGATTTTTATCGTCCCTGTTCGTGTGGGACTTTTTTATTCCCATGCTTAAGCATAGGTACAAAGCCTGACGAGGTATATGCCGCAAGACATATACAAAACAGAGTGGTACACGAGCGATTCGTCCCTGTATGATACAGGGGTTATTTTATTGCTTTTGAAGATTGCACCCATGCTGCATTTGAAATGTTCCGTTACGCAATCAAATGTCTTTTGTCCTTGCTTTGCAGGCAAAGCAACTACTTCCGTTTTGTATATCGGCATATCCTATACTATACCGAGCATTGCAGCGTCAACCGCTGCATTTATCCCCCTGCTTTGTCAGCGCGTATTCGCCGCTTTTCTCATCGTATCCCGATGATGAAATAGATATTTATGTTGGAGGAAACACCATGAAAAAGACCATATCATTGCTGATAACCATAGTACTCCTGCTTCCTGTATGCAGCAGTGCCTATGCCGAGAGTTATTCCGTCGGCGTATGCCAGCTGGTAAAACATGACGCTTTGGACAAATCCACCCAGGGATTCGTCGATGCCCTGACCAAGGCCGTTGCGGATGCCGGACAATCCGTAAACATCGACGTGCAGGTTGCAGGCGATCCCCAGCTCTGCACCACTGTTGTCAATGCGTTCAACGCGCGCAAGGTGGATTTGATTATGGCAAACGCAACGCCGGCCTTGCTGGCTGCAGCCAATATGACAACGACCATACCGGTGCTGGGCACATCCATCACCAGCTATACCGATACGTTCGCGGGCAATATCCCCGCCAACGTCAGCGGCACATCCGATGCCGTACCTTTCGCAGATCAGGCTCATATGATGATAGACACGTTGGGGCTGGTCGCCGGCGATCAGGTGGGCGTGCTCTACTGCATCAACGAATCCAACTCCCAGATTCAATACGAAGCGGTAAAGGCTCTGTTTGACGAAAAAGGCATCGTTGCCAAGGCCTACACCTTCTCCGAAAACACCGAGCTGCAGGCACTGACCAGTGCCATGGCAAACGAGAGCAAGGCCGTATACCTGCCATCCGACAATACGGTATCTGCAAACGACTCCATCGTAGGCACCATTTGCAACGAAAAGAATGTACCCGTCTATACCAGCTACGGCGGCGCCATAGGCTATGCCAGCCTTGCCATCGACTACTATCAGCTGGGCTATGAAACCGGTTTGATGGCTGCCGACATCCTGCTGCACGGCAAGACACCCGCCGACATCGAAATCAAAACCCTGACTCCCACCGTTACATATAACGAAGAGCTCTGCGCTCAGCTGGGCATTGCAGTTCCTGCCAAATAACACGGAAACGATAACAAAATAACTACGAGGTACGATATGACATTTCTTTACGCACTGCCCGGTGCCGTTGCAGAAGGCCTGATTTGGGGTCTGATGGGTATCGGCGTTTACATCTCCTACAAGATCCTGGACATCGCAGATTTGACGGTAGACGGTTCCATATGCACAGGCGCTTGCGTTTGCGCAATGCTGCTGGGCATCGGCGCGCCTGTATGGATCAGCGTGCTTGCTGCTTTGCTTGCGGGCGCATTAACCGGCGTTGTCACCGGGCTTTTGCATACCGCGCTGGGAATACCTGCCATACTGTCGGGCATACTGACACAGCTCATGCTATACTCGGTAAATCTGTCCATACTCGGCGGCAAATCCCTGATGGCTGTCAATCCCAGAGCAAACAATCTGTGGGTACACATGAGCGACAATTATGCAACGATACTGTCCATGATGGGCATTGTCACGCTGGTCATCATTGCGCTATGGAAGTTCTTTTATACGGAGGTTGGTTTGACGCTCAAATCCACCGGCGACAACCCGGACATGAGCCGGGCACAGGGTGTGAACGTAAAGCGCAATAAAGTACTCGGACTGGCTGTTTCCAATGCCATCGTTGCACTGGCCGGCGCCATGCTCGCACAGTACAAAGGCTCCGCCAACATCAACGATGGACGCGGCGCCATCGTCATCGGCCTTGCCTCCATATTTATCGGCCTATCTGTTTCGCTGAAAATAAAACCCAACTTTGTGGTTAGTTTGATCGGCGTACTGGGCGGCGGCATCGTCTATTATATGGTATACAATTTCGTGATTCTGCTGGGGCTCAAAACGGACTATCTCAAAATGCTGTCCGCCATCATCGTGGTCATATTCCTTGCTGTGCCCTACATACAATCGGAGCATTTCAGCAAACGCAAGCCTCTGACCCCGCGTGAAATGACGAAGGGAGGCGGCAGCCATGCTTAAAATCAGCAACCTGCACAAGATATTCAACGCCGGCACCGTAAATGAAAAGAAAGCGCTGGATGGCCTGAACTTAGTATTAAACGACGGCGATTTTGTGACCGTCATCGGCGGCAACGGCTCGGGCAAGTCCACCCTGCTCAACGCCATCGCCGGCGTATGGAAGCCGGACTGCGGCAGCATAGAAATCGACGGCGTGGATGTGACCAACATGCCGGAACATAAACGCGCAGCATTTTTGGGCAGAGTATTTCAGGATCCGATGAAGGGCACCGCGCCCGATATGGAGATTGCCGAGAACCTTGCCATCGCGTCCAAACGCGGCATTCGTCGCAGATTCGTGCGCGGCGTTAGGAGGAGTGACCGCAAGCACTATCGAGAGCTGCTTGCCGCACTGGAGCTTGGCTTAGAGGAGCGGCTATCGACCAAGGTAGGCTTGTTGTCGGGCGGCCAACGCCAGGCGGTAACGCTGCTGATGGCAACGATGAACCACCCCAAGCTGCTGCTTCTGGACGAGCATACGGCGGCGCTTGACCCCAAAACCGCCGAAAAAGTGCTGGAATTGACGGATCAGATTGTACAAAAAAACAACCTGACCACCCTGATGATTACACATAACATGCGCGATGCCATCGCGCACGGCAATCGCCTGATTATGATGTATGAGGGCGAGATTATCGTCGATGTTTCCGGCGACGAAAAAAAGAATTTGACCGTAGAACAGCTGCTAAGCCTGTTTACCCAGGCCAATGCCGATGCGGAAATAGACGACCGCATGGTGCTGAATTAGCTCCTTAACATGGAAACAACAGCCACAAATCAAAACAAAGGTTTGGTTTGCGGCTGTTTTCGGCAGGTAAAGGATGTACCCTATCCGTTTTCCAACTGCCATAGCCTGCTGCCCCAACTCTAACAAATACTTCTATATACAATGCGTAAAACCATACACGTCGAATGTTGGAGAGTCTCATTGCAAATCCCATCCTTCCAATCTATACACGCTTGGAAGGATCTTTTTGCATAGCAAGCTCACATTGCAAAATATGCCTTGCGGTTTTGAAACAGCAAAAAACCATGCGAAACGCTCCGCATGGTTTGTATGGTGCCGAAGGTGGGACTCGAACCCACACGCCATCGCTGGCACAGGATTTTGAATCCAGCACGTCTGCCAATTCCATCACTTCGGCAAGTGACAAAAATAATAATAGCATAGTTCGCAAAATAATTCAAGAACTTTTATCAAAAAATATTGTTGTGAAAAATGCGATGTCTGCCCTCCCGCTCATGCTGTGCAAAGAACATAATAAATAAGTATATTTTTATACAAAACAGGTAACAATTTGTCTGTTCTCTATCCTTTGTAAAGAAAATATGATACAATACATACAATCTATCTATATAAGGAGTTCTTTATGAGAATACTCGTAACGGCTTTTGAGCCTTTCGGCAATTATTCCGTCAACCCTACGCAGGAAATTGTCAAGAAGCTTCCTGCAAAAATCGGAAAAGCCAAAATCCATACGCAAATCCTACCTGTCAGCTTTGCGCAGACCTTTGGTGTACTGCAAAAGAAATTGCAGGAGCATGTTTTTGACTACATTATTATGATGGGGCTTAACGGCAGCGTTGCGCATATTTTGCTGGAGATGACCGCGCACAACCACACCTGCGCGCAGCACACCGACAACGACGGCAATGTACCGCAAGCGGAATATATATTGCGGGATGCTCCGCTATCCTACAACACCCAAGTACCCTACTGGGAGCTGCTTGCGCATTTACAGGCAAAGGATTTCCCTGTTCGAGCCAGCAGCAGCGCCGGCACTTATGTGTGCAACCATACCTATTATCAATGCCTGCACTACATTGAAACACATTTTCTGCCAAGCAAATGTCTGTTTGTACATGTTCCTGCCACGTCTGATATGGGCCTGGAAAAAGGCATGGCATTGGAAACGGAATATGCCTGCATGCAAGCGCTCATAGACTATTTGGCGAGCCATTCCAAAATCCTGAAACCCTTACTCTAAATATCAATATAACATTAGGAGGATTATCATGAAAAAATTACTTTCCTTGCTACTTTGCAGCATACTGCTGTTGGGTGCGCTCGGCAATAACGCACAGGCAATGGGCATGTTCGGCGGCGGCGTGATGATAGAGCGTTACAGCGGCGTAGACGAATTTTACATCAATTCGTTTGCCAAAGTAGGCGACACCGTTTATGCTCTCGCCAACTCCGAAACCTTTGGCATCTATACCGTAAACATAAGCGACGGAAGCTATAAACTTTTCTATGATTTCAACGATAACAAACTCGAAAGCGGCGTAATGTATGTCTATGCGCAAGATGACAAGCTCATGCTTATCACCTATTCCGGCGACATAGCAGCCTTGAATCCTGCCGATAAAAGCATAGAAATCAAAGGCAAGCTGGATCTGAATTTGGACGACATCCACATCGATAAGGTCGTATTTGACGGCGAAGTACCGGTTATGTACTACCAACATCACACTGCCAATACTTCCGCGCTGCGTTGGATGGATGACAGCGCAAGGGAAGTAAGCATCCCGAACACGATGATGTTGATGGGCATAGCCCCTTATAAGGACGGCGCATTTATCGCCGTAACCTTTAACGGATACATGCTGATTAAGGATGGAAAAATTACCCCTTTACAAGCAGTTTCCAATGCCACCTCCGTGCAGCTTGACATCGGCGCCATATTCTTTGACAAGGATACGCAAAGCCTATATATAACCGAAGGCAACTATATCTACAAGTTAGACGATAACATGGAGAAAACACAAGTAGGCTATATTCCCTTTGCGGCTTCAAGTTATCAGCCCTATGTATACCAAAACGGCAGCCTGCTGTATACCTATAATGACGAAACAAACAACAGCACCTTGTCCGAAGTAAAGATCAGCGAGATGAGCCTGCCGCAAAACGTTGTCAAGGTCTACGGTTTATCGGAGGAGCTCAGCAATACCTATAACCGCAAGAATCCGGATATGCCTATCGCTACCGGCGGTAGAACCGGCATGTCTGTGTTGGGCGATGCCACCATGCTTGCCAACCATATGAAGGGCAGTGATGCCAACGATGTATACTTCTTTTTTACTAACGACATGAGCAACTCTTTGGCAAAACACGGCTATATAGAGCCGCTGACCGGCAGCGAAAAACTCATGGCAAACTACAACAGAATGTATCCGTATATACAGGATGCGGCAAGCTATAATGGCACCTATTACTTCATGCCCACCGCTTTGAACCGCAGCAGCCTCAACTTTCAGTACGACCCCAAAGCGTTGGAAGCACTGGGTATGAAAGAAGATGAACTGCCTACAAACTACGCCGATTTTATCCGGTTCTTAAAAGAAGCCGAGGAGCTGGCAGAGGACAGCGAGTACAAGATGTTTGAATACCAGGAGTCTACCCCAATCAAACTCCTTGTCAGCGGCAACTTATTGCAAGAAAACTTTGCCATGCAGCTGCGCGCCGGCGAAAAAATTCAATTCAATACCCCACAAATGCTGTCTGTGATGAAAGCCATTAACGACGTTCAGTTTGATACCCTGCCAAACAGCTTACAGGAATTGGATTTTATTTCGGAGATGGATGTGGAAAAACAATATCTTCTGAAATCAAGCAGCAAATACATCGGCATAGAATACGACCAAAAACCCTTGCCGCTCAGTATAGAGGATGGAAAACAGCCCTTGATTCTGGTCAGCATGCCCAACGCCGTTGTAAACGCCCTCTCTCCCAACAAAGCTGCTGCCATCCAATTTTTAGAGCGTTTTTCCGACACCATAGACGAGGTAACACAGACCTGTCTTTACAGTGATAAGACCGAACAGGTGCTGGATCAAAACATGCTGCGCCGCATCGCCGCCGAGGAAAGATACTTAGCTGATTTGCAAAAATCCCTTGCAGAAGAAAAAGAAGAGAAAAATAAAAAATCCATAGAACAGGATATCGCACAGCAAGAGGCCGAAATTGCCAAACTGAAAGCGAGAAGCTACGCCATCACAAGCGAAGACTTGGCGATATACAAAGAGCAAATGAACGACTACTACATACTGACCGAAAAGATGATAGATTTCCAAAGCCAGCAGCAGATGGAGCTTCTACAACGTTTCTTCTCAGGACAGATAGAACCCGAAAACTTCCTAAGTGAATTCGACCGCATCGTGAATATGTCGATGATGGAAGGGGAATAAGATTTAACAAAACATACCCAAAAAGAATAGGCAAGTACACTTGCCTATTCTTTTTTTATTCATATGATAGAATCTGTGATACACTGTCGCTCAGGATACAGATTGCATATATTAATGCAGACTCAAAATCAAACAGTCCTTATCGCACTTACAGGCTGTCCGTCGCGCTGCCGCCATATCTCCCCTAAAGCGATGTAATCTATTTGATTCGTTTGTATATAATGCAGCGCCAACGCTTTTATTTTTGCGCCCCAGGTATCACGAATTCCGTCTACATATCCCCAATAGGACTCACACAGTTCCAGCAGCCGCAAAAAAGAAAAAAAGTCAAGTATTTCATCAGTATCCTTATCGGGCAGGATTTCCTGACCATAATATGCCGCCCAAAAGCTCCGTTCTGCCAAATCAAACTCTGCCTGCCCAAAAAAATTGCTTAAGAAAAACCGTATGCAATAGAGTTCAAACTCCATAGGCGCAGCCTGCGCACTCTCCACGTCAAAAAAGCCGCTGACCCGATGATTCTGCACATGAAAATTACCTTCGTGCATATCTGTAATAACCAAGGTAGCCGGTCGAACATCTAAATCAAGCCTATTCTTAAAATACCCGAATTTTGTTTGCAGGAAAGCTTCTACCAAGGCGTATTCCGCCTCCGAGAAACAGCCTTTACTGCGGCACAAGGACAATACCATATCGTTTACGGACTGATACCGATCTATAAAATTGTGAAAATGATTCGGAAAAATTTCTCCGTTTTCCATGAGATTTCCAAAAGAAGAGAACCGTATGCGATGAAGTTTGCGAAAATTCTCGCCCAAGCTTCTCATCACAAGCAAAAAAACATCCAAGCTGTAATTCTGTCCCTGCATATACTTTGCCAGGCCTGTACCGGCTACTTTTTCCAGAACGATGCACCGCCCCGCCGCTGTATCAAAGGTTCCAAAATACTTGGGAGCCGGCACATGCTGGCTGCGAATCAAATCCAAAATATACATCTCTCGCTCTAAAGATAATTCTCCATTAAACAGCTTGTCCTTATTTTTTTCGAATGCTTCTCCTTCCTCGATGCGCTGCATGGGAAATTTAATAATATATTCCCCTTGTTTGCATTCCACATGCAATACTCTATTATTGGATCCGGCGGTGATGACGCTCACCTTCTGCACATCCATACCAAGCTTACGAAATACAAAAGATACTTCCTGTTTTATGTCCATTATAATTCATCCAATTTTTTAATATATCGATATATTGTGGTTTCGGAGTACGATAATTGCTCCGCAACGATAGAAACCGCCCCTTTGATTAGAAAGATGCCTCTGGAATGCATTTCCCGTATCAGGCTCTGTTTTTCATACTTTGTCATACGCTTCACAGTCGTAACAAATCTCTTTTCCCCTTCTGTGATAACGTTTTCTATCAGTTTCTCTACATCCAGCTCCGATGTACTGATTTTAGGTATGCTGTCCACCTGCAGCTTGGAATTTTTAGAAGCATAGCTGCCGTTGATAAAGGTTTCAATCAGATTTCGAACCTCAATAAAGCTGTCTACCACCATGGTAACGCTGAGCATATAAAGTATTTCATTCTCTTCGTTTTTATATAAAAAGGTAGAGGAGCGCAGTTTCTTGAGATCTTTGGAAAGAGATTTATAATTGACCACATAGGGCAGGGATTGAATTTGTTCATTTTCCAAAAAAAACAATTCATCGTCACTGATAGGCTTCCCAACCTGATAGGACTCATCTATCGCATTGTCGACATAAATATAGTGTTTTTGAAAGGATACCGTAATCTGTGCAATATCCCCCAAAGTTTTCGATAGCATATCCGCGAATAAAAGCAATTGTTTTTCGTTAAACATAGAATGTCCCCCATGCCTCCAAGAATTGAATACCATTATTTTAGCATTATTATTCCCCATGCACAAGAATAGAGACAGTAATGGTATATCCCCAAGCGCATAGAATGGCGCTTGGGGGTATTAAAAATATCAAAATCTTATGTTTGCTATTCAATCAACGCAAAACCGGCGGTAAAATGCCGCAGCGAAGTAATCGGTCCCTCATAAATCATCCTTAAACCTTTATAGGTGTCCCGATTCTGATAAATATCGCTTAAGGCCTCTACAATCACATCCAGATGTCGGTTGGTATACACTCTTCTGGACACGCATATACGCATGGTTTCCAAAGCCGGCCATATGTTTTCACCAGTAATCGGATCCTTCGTGCCAAACGCACAGGCACCTATCTCCACGGCGCGTACACCAGCCTCTTCATACAATGCAACCACAAGCCTTTGGCTCGGAAACTCGTGCTGCGGAATATGCGGGAAGAATTTTTTGCCGTCGACATAGATACCATGACCGCCGCTCGGTTCAATAATAGGAATACCTCTTTCTTTCAGACGGTCTCCGAGGTACTTTACCTGCTTGATGCGATAATCCAAGTATTCAAAATCCGTGGCTTCCAGCAGACCAACAGCAAGTGCTTCCATATCTCTTCCGCTCATACCGCCGTAGGTGATAAAGCCTTCATGCACAATAGCCAGCTGATTGGCCTGCATGTATATTTCTTTGTTTCTGGTTACAAACAAACCGCCTATGTTTACCAGACCGTCTTTTTTGCTGCTCATTGTGGCAGTTTCGGCATAAGAGAACATTTCATTAGTGATCTCCAGTATGCTCTTATCTGCATAGCCCGGCTCTCTGGTTTTGATAAAATAGGCATTTTCCGCCAAACGAGCGCTGTCCATAATCAACGGGATGTTATATTGCTTTGCCAGCTTGCTGACCGCACGGATATTTTCCATAGATACGGGTTGACCGCCATTGTTGTTGCAGGTGATTGTGATGATAATGCAGCAAACTTTCTCCGCTTCCTCTTTTAACAGTTTTTCGGTGCGTTCGATGTCAATATTACCTTTAAAAGGATGGTAATCCTGGTTTGCCGTCTGTCCTTCCTGTATGCAGTAATCCAGAGGAATACAGCCCAAAACTTCAGCGTTTCCGCGGAAGGTATCAAAGTGCATATTGCCGATGGCATACATTCCCTTGCGGGCATAGAGCTGGGTCATAATATAATCGGCTGCTCTGCCCTGATGGGTCGGCTGTACATACGGCATGCCGAATACTTTCTGCACCGCCTCCTCCAGGCGATAAAAGCTTTTGCAGCCGGCATAGGATTCATCACCCAAAAACATGGCGCTCCATTGATTCTGGCTCATAGCGCTGGTACCGCTGTCGGTAATGCAATCCACATACACATCCTCCGCATGCAGTCGAAAAGCGTTGTATTGTGCATTTTTTAAACACTCCTGACGGTACTCTTTTGTTGTCTTTTTAATCGGCTCCACCATTTTAATGCGAAACGGCTCGGCATTCATGTATTTCATAATAACCTCCAAATATAGTTTTTGAATTCTTAATCCTCATTATAGAATTATGCATATTTTTTGTCAACATAATAATTTTTTATCTATTTGCAAAAAATATCACATTCACTGTTGACATTTGATAATTTATTTGCTATTATTGCAATGACGATTAAAGAGAGAATACAACACCTGACAATTACATACTTCTTTTTGGGGAACTGCTTTATGTTAAAATACACAGTAAAACGAATCATTTCCATGATTATCACCCTGTTTCTCATCGCCACGGTAACATTCTTTATCATGAATGCCATACCTGGAGATCCCTTTTCTTTAGAACGAGATACGCCACAAATCATACGCGAAACGCTCAATCGGCAGTACGGTCTGGATCAGCCCTTAATGACCAGATATATGCGCTATATGGAAAAACTGCTTTCTGGAGACTTCGGAATCAGTATGAAGTTCAAGGGGCAAAGCGTGATCAGCAAGGTCACACGAACCATGCCCATCTCCGCAAACATCGGCTTGGGCGGCGTGCTGCTCGGCGTATTTATCGGTGTTATTTTTGGTATTATCGCCGCGCTGAACAATGGTAAAACCTTTGATTACTTTGTCATTATCATCGCTATTATCGGCGTATCCATACCGAACTTTGTATTCGCCACGCTATTTCAAAGGATATTCGCCGTAGACTTACGGCTGCTTCCGGTGGCAGGTTACAAGGGACTGCAATATCTGATACTGCCCATACTGGCCGCCGCCATGCAGAACATCGCCTTCTATGCAAGAATACTGCGCTCCGGCATGCTGGATGTAGGCAATCAGGATTATATTCTGACCGCGCGAAGCAAGGGATTGTCACAGCGCCAGGTTGTCGTGAAGCATATACTGCGCAACAGCATACTGCCGCTCATCACCTCCTTTGGGCCAATGATTGCAGGCATACTTACCGGCAACTTTGTCATTGAAAAAATATATAATATCCCCGGTATCGGGCAAGCTATGATCACTGCCATCCAAGGTTCGGACTATACCATGATTATGGGCTTAACCGTCATATTCAGCTTTATATCCGTCATCATGTACTTTATCGTAGACATCCTGTACGGCATTGTCGATCCCAGAATACGCATACAATAGGAGGGTCTTATGGAACATAAAATAGAAGATATGCCCTTTGCACAGGAACTGTTCGAAGCATACGATGCAAACGCCGAGGACATGGAGAAAATCGTCAGACCCTCACTCAGCTACTGGAAGGACGCCAGAAGAAGATTTCTAAAAAATCCCATCGCCAGCATTGCCACTGTCATCTTAACTATTATTATCCTATTTGCTGTATTTGCGCCAATATTCAGCCCTTATACCTATGACCAAAACAACTGGGCGATATCCAATCAGGCTCCCAGCAAAGAGCATATATTCGGAACGGACAGTTTGGGCAGGGATTTATGGGTACGCTGCTGGGAAGGCGCACGCGTGAGCCTGCTTATTGGCGTGCTGGTTGCCCTGGTCAACGCCAGTATAGGTATCCTCTATGGAGGATTAGCCGGATTTATCGGCGGCAGCACCGACAATATCATGATGCGCATCTGCGAAATCATGGCTGCCGTGCCCCAAATGCTTTGGGTCACCTTGCTGGTGATCGTGATGAAACCGGGCTTTTTACCCATTATCATCGCCCTGTCCGTCACAGGTTGGATAGGCATGGCGCGTTTATTCCGCGGTCAGGTATTCCAGATTAAGGAAAGCGAATTTGTAATGGCCAGCAGAACATTAGGTACCGGCAAACTATGGATTATATTCAAGCACCTTGTGCCCAATGCCATGAGCCCCATCATCACCAGCATGGCATTTGCCATACCCGGAGCGATTTTCTCGGAAGCTTTTTTGAGTTATATCGGATTGGGTCTGCCCTTGCCGCTGGCAAGCTGGGGAAACCTCACCAGCGACGGCGCAAATGTATTCCTGATCTACCCCTATCAATTGATTTTCCCTTCTATACTGATCTGTGTTACCATGCTCTGTTTTACCCTGATCGGCGATGCATTGCGAGATGCATTGGATCCGAGAATGCGCAAATGAGGAGGCAGGTTAATTGAAATTACTCGAAGTAAAAAACTTAAAATTCTCATTTAAAACCTATGCCGGCGAGGTACAAGCAGTCAGAGACGTCAGTTTTTCATTGGACCCCGGCGAATCGCTGGGCATTGTAGGAGAGTCCGGATGCGGAAAAAGCGTCACTGCCAAGTCCATTGTACGACTGAACCCCCAAACCAACGGTTTATATCAGGGCGGAAGCATTTTTTTCAACGGCGAGGACATCCTGCAGCTAAGTGAAAAAGAAATGCAGAAAATCAGGGCAAAGGATATCAGAATGATATTCCAGGATCCGATGACCAGTTTAAATCCGACAATGAAGGTTGGCAACCAGATTATGGAAGGCTTACTCCAAGCCTATCCTTCCATAAAAAAAGAGGAAGCTGTAAAACGCACAATGGATATGCTGCATAATACCGGCATACCTAACACAAAAGAGCGTTTTCATCAATATCCTCACCAATTTTCCGGCGGTATGCGACAACGCGCCATGATTGCACTTGCGATGGTTGTGCAGCCTAAACTGCTGATTTGTGACGAGCCTACTACGGCATTGGATGTAACCATTCAAGCGCAGATATTAGATCTGATTAAAGAACAGCAGAGCCATACCCATACCGGTATTATTTTAATTACGCACGATTTGGGCGTGGTGGCAAACATCGCCCAAAATATTGCGGTTATGTATGCTGGTAAAATCGTGGAATACGGCAGTGCCACGGATATTTTTTACCGTTGCATGCACCCCTATACATGGGGCGTATTGCAGTCTATACCGCCGAAAGATGCCGATATCGAGAAAAAACTGGTTCCCATCAAAGGCACCCCGCCCGACCTATTCCACCCTCCCAAAGCCTGTCCCTTTACCGCACGTTGTCCCTATGCCATGAAGCTCTGTAAAGAGTTCGCTCCACCCTATTTCATGGCAGGCGAAAAACACAGTGTAGCATGTTGGAGATATCATCCCCAGGCTCCCAAAATCATCAATCCCATTACCAAAAAGGAAGTGCGGCTATGTCCAACAAAATATTAGAGGTAAATCAGCTGTCGAAAACCTTTAAGGTGGGCAGACAAAAATATCTTAAAGCGGTAGATAAGGTCAGCTTCTACATCAAAAAAGGTGAAACACTCGGCATTGTCGGTGAATCGGGTTGTGGAAAAACAACATTGAGCCGCACCATTATGGGCATATATACGCCTACCGAAGGCAGTGTTTCCTTCCAGGGAAAACGCATTGATTACAGCGCAAAAAATCACATGAGAGAATACGCCGAAAAAATGCAGATGATTTTCCAAGACCCTTATACTTCTTTAAATACAAGGATGACCGTAGCGGAAATCATATCCGAAGGATGGGCGTATCGCCGGCTGTATACCCCAAAGATTCGCAATGAAAAAGCAATTGAGCTGTTGGAAACGGTCGGCCTGAACAAGGAGCATGCCAATCGTTTTCCGCACGAGTTTTCCGGCGGTCAAAGGCAACGCATCGGCATTGCACGTGCGCTGTCGATGAACCCGGAGCTGATTATTTGCGATGAACCCATCAGCGCACTGGACGTTTCCATCCAGGCGCAGGTCATGAATCTGCTGTTTGATTTGCAAAAAACCAAAAATCTGACCTATCTGTTTATTGCACATGATTTATCCATGATAAAGTACATTTCCACCAACATAATGGTAATGTATCTCGGTTCCGAAATGGAGTTCGGCAGCAGCAAGGAGATTCATACGCATCCTTTGCATCCCTATACAGAAGCACTGTTCAGTGCAAACCCCGTGCCGGATCCGGACATAGAGAACAAACGTAAACGAATACAGCTATTGGGAGAAATCCCCTCCCCCATACAAGCTCCCAGCGGCTGCAAATTTTCCACCCGATGCAGCTATGCAAAAGATATCTGCAAAAAAGAAACCCCTGCATTAAGAGAACTCAAGGAAGGGCATTATTGTGCATGCCATTTTCCTTTGAAATAAAAAAATATACATTCAATTAAGGAGGAACTTATGAAAAGAAAGTCATTACTCAGTATGTTGTTGGTCTTTGCCATGCTTCTATCCATACTGTCCTTCCCCGCTATGGCGCAGGAAGAGAAAGTCCTGAAAACCATCATCGGAAGCAACCCGACCACATTGGATCCCGTTATCTATAGAGATACCAGCGCCACCGCTATCATTACCGCAACACATGAAAATCTCGTTCGCTTTGACGAAACAGGCTATTCCTGGGAACCCGGTCTGGCAAGCGAAGTAGAGCACAATGACGACTATTCCGTTTGGACATTTACCCTAAGAGAAAATGCGAAATGGTCGGACGGTGCTCCCGTTACTACCGAAGACATCGTACATTCCTTCCAGCGTCCGCTGAATCCGGAACTCGCCTCTCCGAATGTAAACAATTTCTTTATTATAAAAAACGCCAAAGAAATCTACGAATCCAGAACCGAAGCAGCCGATGCCGCTCCTATTGAAGACATTCCTTATGAAGAGCTCGGCGTCAAAGCACTGGACGGAAACAAGGTGGAAATCACTTTGGATAAGCCCATGGATTACTTCCTTGACTATGTAAGAACACCATACTTTGCACCGGTGCAAAAAGCAAAGAGCGAAGAATACGGCAGCTTATACGGCACCGATCACGAGCATATCGCATGCTCCGGTCCCTTTATACTGGAAGCCTGGGAGCCCGAATCCTCTTTAACATTAGTGAAAAACCCCAATTATTGGGATGCAGAGAATGTTAAAATCGACAGAATCGAAATCACCTTGGCCAAGGATGCCAACACCATTATGAGCATGTATGATACCGGTGAATTGGATATCATGGCCGTTGACCAGGACACTGTAAGCACAGGTAAGTATCCGAATATCAGAGAAGTACGCAAGCTTTCCACGCAGATTATTCAATTCAACAGCCACGAAAAAATCGATGGCGTAGAGTTTAACTATTTCCAAAATGCCAAAATCCGTGAAGCAATGGGTCTTACATTTGATAGACAGGCCTATGTAAACGATGTTGTAAAACAACCCAAAGGTGCTGCTTACGGCTTGGTGCCATATGGCATGCGCGGCAGCAACAACGGCGACTTCAGAGAACAGCAGGGCGATCTTGTATTTGATATGCACAACTTCCCCGGCGGCGAAATCGACGGCAAAACCTACCCTGCCGGCAAAGAAGGCGCCGTGCTGAGAGCAAGGGATCTGTTCGAGCAAGGCCTGGCCGAATGCAACAAAACAAAAGAAGATTTTGAAAAAAATGCAGAGTGCGTACTGCCCAACTTCCCTGCCACCGTACAAAACTGCATGGCAATGCAGGCTATGTGGAAGGAACATTTGGGTGTGACTGTTAACATGAAGCCGCTGGAAATGTCCAACTTGATGCCTTATATTTTGGGAGGCTATTACCAATGTCTCATCGGCGGCGGCCCGGTAGGATCCACCTACGATGCCGGAGAATTCCTGAACTTTATCTATAACGAAAAGCAATGGGATAATGAAGATTATCGCTCCCTGTGGGAGAAATCATTGGAACTGACCGGCGAAGAAAGAATAGAAATCATCAAACAATGTGAAAAAATGGCTTGCGATGCCTATCTGTATATCCCTGTAACATTCAAATACGACAATTATGTTATTAGAGAGAACGTCAAAGGCTTAAGAATGTTTGCCGTTGGACTGACATTTGACTTTAAATATGTTACCGTAGATTAATTTCAAACACATAAACTATATTTCGAGAAAGAGAGAGCACTCTCTTTCTCGAAAGTTTGATAGGATTAACAGAATGAATACATATGAGGAACTTTTTCTAAATACATGTCGGGAAAAGCTTAAAATCGCACAGAGCCTACGCCAAATAAACAACGTGGGCATAGCTGATATACAAACTTTTTTTTCCAAAGAGTATGATGCTTACGACAGCAGTTTTCTCAACCCCTCCTATCTGCAGAGGATAGGAATTTGTGAACCCGGTCTGATGAGCACCATCTATCAGATGTATCTCCAATCCATTGCCCTGGCAATACTTAACAGACCAATTTTTGTTTGGGAAAAGAGCATGCTGCTAAAGAAAATAGAGGATTTTTTTCAGGACAAAGATCTGGACGCGCTCTATCAGTCCATAGCAGAAATCAATCTAAGCATAATGGAGATGAGGCTGGAACAGGAAGCAAGCGAATCTGTCGATCCAAACAATTTATTTAAAGATATACTTCTTGCCTCCAATGCCGAAAACCTAAATTGGATGGCGAGGTACGCAAAACCCATCAGTGATTTTGATCAGAAATTGGTGCAGCATTGGTTTTCGCTGGACAAAAAAAAATTGGAGCATATTGCCAATCATATTGTAGATGCTTTTTTCCATGGCTTTATCAGCCAATCGCGCAGTATCCAGGGCAGAACAAACATTCGCATGCACTACTGCATCGGTCAGGAAGCCTTGGCAAAAGAAGTATATCTTGCCTTTATAAACAAAGGATACGAGCCGATTTTATTGGAGCCTGCTTCCAATTCCTATCCCGATGCCTATAGTATAGACCATAGTTTTGATACGATGTTTCAGCTCTATGTATCAGACAATGAAAAGCTAAAAGCTTTTTTTGAGCAATCCGCTCAAAAGTACCAAGACCAGGCAAAAAACACATGCGGTTTCGTACGCATTTCCTCCTTCGGCAAAACGCCTAATGTACAACGCAGCCCTCACGCCTTCACACCGCCTAAAGAACTAAAAGCTCAATATTTGGATTATGTTTCGCATGCGCGCGATATAGAATCGCAAATACTCAAACCGGATCATTTATCGTTTTGCAGCGTTGCTTTTCCTGATTTTCATGTAGGCGAGAACTTTCCGGAGATTTTCACGAAATTTATTACAATTAACACAAGAGAGTCTGCCCCATTTGAAAAAATCCAGCAGGATTTTATTGATATTCTGGACACTGCCGACAGCGTTCACATACTTGGAGCGGGGCAAAACCAAACCGATATTCGCATTGCCCTGCAAGCACTTGCAGACAGTGATACGCAGAGCAACTTTTTAAACTGCGGCGGCGATTTAAACATCCCACATGGCGAGATTTTCACCACCCCGCAATTAAGTGGTACCAACGGCGTATATTACATTAACGAGATATTTATTAAAGGCAACTATTACAAAAACCTCTATTTAAAATTTGAAGACGGCAGAGTTTCCGACTATCATTGCGCTAATTTTACAGACGATGGGGACAATCGAAAATATGTCCTGGAGCACCTGCTGCAAGGGCACGACAGCATTGCCATGGGAGAGTTTGCAATAGGTACCAATACCGAGGTATATCAAATTGCCAAAAAACATAATATTTTTGCAAAACTTCCTATATTAATTGCAGAGAAGATGGGCCCCCATATTGCCATCGGCGATCCCTGTTTCGCAAGAGGGGAAGACAGCCCCGTATATAATCTGTGGAATTCTAAAGAGATGACCGCCCGTGCAAACGAAATCACTTGCAACAGACTACTTAACAAACACTGTTACTTTAATATGCATACGGATATCACACTCCCTTATGACGAAATACAAGAATTAAGTGCCTATAAAAACGGAAAACTCATATGCACATTCATCAAAGACGGCAAATTCGTACCCGATTTTGCCGCTGCATTAAATGCAAACATCACAGAATAATAAGAATTTTTACTCGCTTCTGATTGTCTCGTAAACAACAATGAAGCATGATATACACCCCGACACACAAAACAATAAAGGAGGCTCATGAATACCTTTCAATTTTTAATGCCCACCAGAATACTTTTTGGAGCACATACTTTTGATCAGCTGGGAGCAATCGCAAGCGGCTACGGAAAAAAATGCATGCTGGTGACCGCATCCAATCAGGAAGCAGCCTTGCAAGACACTTACGATAATGCCAAATCGCTCCTGTCGCAGGCAGGCATCCAAGTATATCACTTTGACGAAGTGCAGCCCAATCCGTCCACCAGGATGATAGAAAAGGCAATTCTGACAGTCAGGCAGGAAAACATCGATTTTTTAATAGCGATTGGCGGGGGCAGCAGTATGGATACCGCAAAAGCCATATCTCTCTTCCATGAATGCGCCTCCATCGATTGGGAAAGCGCCTATCAAAAATACGACAACCCTTTCCGACACTATGACAAAATAGCACAGAAAAAGCTGTCATTGATTGCCGTTCCCACAACCGCCGGCACCGGCAGCGAAGTTACGCAAGCCATGATCGTATCGGAATATGATAAAAATATAAAGAACTGCATCTTTCATCAGGACGCCTTCCCGGATGCAGCCATCATAGACCCCTGCCTCAGCAAATCCATGCCGGCAAAACTGACCGCCATGACAGGATTCGATGCCTTTTGCCATGCCTTTGAAAGCTATTTTCGAAAAGAGGCTTCCGAAATCAGCAAATATTTTAGCATCTCCGCCATGCAGGGCATACTTCACAGTCTGCCCAAGCTGATGCAGCATCCAGAAAATATGGTTCTTCGGGAAACCATGAGCAAATCGGCTTGTTATGCCGGAATCAGCCTGGCGAACGCAGCTGCCCATCTACCCCATCCGCTCAGTGAAATCATCGGCGGCATTCGCCCCGATATTCCTCACGGCATTGCGCTGGCTACGGTATATCCTTGCTTTGTCGCCTATTGCGCCAAAGCTTACAGAGAAAAATCGGCCGCACTGGTACAGGCTTTGCACCCCGAAATCACAGGAACAGAGGAAGAGATTGCCTCCAAATTGCCCGTTATCGTAACTGCCCTTTTAGAGGAGATCGGGCTGCGCCTTTCTCTTCATGAGTTCCATATCAGTCCGGAAGAAAAAGCGCAGATGTGCGGGCATTTCTTGCTGGATGTTCTGCCCTTTGCCGATAAGGAAACCCGAAAACAAGTCATGGAATCCGCTTTTTTATGATGGATTCCTCAAAACATCTATTCAGGAGAAGCTTTATGTACAAAAAAATTAAAATTGCCGCCGGATTAGCCCATGTCAGCTATGCAAGAATACTGGACAGAGCATTGGAAGCGGATCGTGCCGGCGTGGACTACATTCATTCCGATGCCGCAGATATGTATGATTTAAAGAACATGCAGCTCATGGGCGGTCATCAAATCATTGAAGGTTTGCGTGAAGAAATCACCAAGCCCATAGAGTGCCACATCTATACCAAGGAATGCGACCGACTGTTTATTGAAAAACTTGCAAAAGCGAAATGTTCTATGCTGATACTGCCTGCCGAGCATTTTATAGGCGCGCCTCTGGCATACATCATGAACTACTGCAGAGAATTCGGCATCAAATTCGGCTTGACCATAGGATGCTACACCCCTCTCTGCTTTGTAGAAGAATCTATTAACGACATCGACAGACTGCATGTGGTCACCCATGGCGTGGATGAAACCGACGGGCAGGATAACTGGGGATGGAGAAGAAGTGCGCCGGATCTGATCAAGCGCGCCAGAGCACTGATCGATCAAAAGAATCCGCGCTGCGAGCTGGCAATAGACGGCGGACTGCGATACGACAACATGGAACCGCTGCTCGCACACAATCCCGATGTTGTCGTGCTGTCTTCCGCCATATTCAAAGACCCCGACGGCATTGCGGCAGGCGTACAAAAATGCAGACAGGCTCTGGATTCCGCCGCTGAGAAGTTTCAGCTGAGGTAGCCCATGATTATACGAAACGAGGATTTACCTCTTATTCAACGTGAAAACGCCAAGGGCGGCGTCGGCGTCTTTATCAACAAGATGATACTGCAAGAAGATCAATTCCACAATAAGGGCCGTTTGTTTGCCAGATGCAAGCTTGCACCCGGTCACTCTGTAGGCAGTCATACCCATGTGGGCGAAATGGAAATCTGCTATTTTCTAAACGGTGTCGGAACGGTTGAAAGCGACGGCATTCGCACCCAGGTATACCCGGGAGATGTGAATATTGTAAACGCGGGTGAAAACCATTCGGTAATCAACACCGGAAAAACAGACTTGGAATACATTGCCTTGATACTATATACCGAATAACATGTAATTTTTTCCAAATATATAATAAAGAAAAAGGGCTGTATCTGTTTATTATATTGATACAGTCCTTTGTTTTTTTGTTTGAAACAGTATCCTGCAAATCAAATTGATAAAAGAATGAGGTTTCTCAAAAATTTCCAAAATATTATGCTTCCTTTTGGGAATATTTTAACGTTTTGCCTCGTTATATTCTTGTAAAACAAATTTGATACCGAAATCACGAGGTAACGCCTATGAAGAAATTATCCCTGCTATTCTTGCTGTTTTTTCTTTGGGGAAGTGGTATTGCGTGCGCTCAGGCGACTCTTTCCGCAGGGGAAGCGGCTGTGCCGGAAGAGATACCGCATGGCCAGATACAGGATATTGTGCTGCTAAACGGACACTACTACGGCAGAACGGGCGGACGGGTGCTGCGCATGACGCCCGATGGCAAGGCCTGGCGCCATGCCGAATTTGAGGCGGACATATCCTATGTACAGCCAAAGCTGTTAACGGACGAAGGCAAGCTTCTGTTTTTTGACGGCGCCGGATTCCATGTGATACCCACCGAAGAAGGACTGCAGATAACACCCATATACGAGAATATCTCTTTTGCCCCCAACTTTTTTTACGAACTCTTTGTAAATGATACAGAGATCATTTACTGCTATCTCTTGGAGGATATGTCCAGCTACGGCATGCAGGTGGAGCGTTACAACAAGCAAAGCGGTGCGCGCGTGGCGGAGTACTATCCGGACATTATGAAGGTGCACGGCCTGTATAAAGACAGCGCTTTGTTCGGCTGCAAAAGCAACGAACAAGGCAATAAGCTCTATGCACTAAAAGACGGGCAAGCAATACCCATCGAACTAAAAGGCCTGCAGGATAGCAAAGCCGAAATATACGATACTGTCTACCACGCGGCTTACGATGCCTTTTATGCCAGCAGCAGCGACTATATCTTCCGACTGCAGGGCGAAGAAATGGTGCCGATGGCGCTGAACATTGATATGACCACCGACGGCAACATGCTGCTGAAGGATGATAAAACCCTGGTGATCTATACACGAAATGGGTTTGTGGAGCTGCCGCACACAACAGTGCTGGACACCAGCAGCATCGTCAGCGTGTACCGCTTCTATGACCCGGATCTTTTCGAAGCCTTTAACAAGCTCCAGACCGGATATCTGGCTGCCCCTCCGATGGAGACAAACAACAGTTCTCCAAATCAAAACGACGTGTCCCTTGTCAGCTATCCGGAGCTGCAGCAATCCATGCAAAAGGAAGATGCTGTTGTGCCGATGGACTTGAGCAAGGACAGCGAACTTGTAACACTTGCCTCCTCCGGCTTTGACTTTATAGTGCGTACGCTGTATCATAATGCTAAGCTGCAATTTATGCCCTATAATGTATATAGCTACGACTCCGAGATAGAACCTTTCAATTTGATGTATCATGTGGAGAGTGTACAAAAACTTCTGCAAAATGAAGAACCCCTGCCGCAGACCTATGCGGAATTAGTGGATTTTGTGCTGCGCAAAACCGATGCGCAAAGCCGAGATTATGCCGTATTTCTCTCCAATGACACACCGTATCTACCCTTGATGCTCTCGCTGAACTATGTGAATCAATACCGTGCGCAATGCTTCGAAAATGGAATATCTCCCGATATTGCGCAGATGAAGGAGCAGTTGCAGAACATACAAAAGCTGTGCGACTATGTCCGCAACGAGGAATATGAAACCGTGCTCTTCCGTAAAATGGACGATGTATTGACCATGATGGACGGCTATGCACCACTGCCTCTGACACCGGACAAAAGCAGCAAATCCGGTTTGGCACTGAATATGGATGTACTGCTTATCAACGACAAGAGCGAAAAAAAGCATGGCGCTTTGCATTTTTTACGCTTTGCCATGGAGCATATGCCCGAAAAAAACAAATTCAAGCTGTTTAAACCGGACAGTCCGGCATTGCAAAAATCCCCCGCAGCCGATGCGCCCAAAGCCGATACCGATAAAGAAAGCATATATGCGCCCACCACAGCGCAAATTGAACAATACCGCAAGTGCAGCGATGCCATGTACATCATCAGCCTGTTCCAGCACAGTGAGGAACAGCAGGATGTTTTGCAGGAACTGCAGCTGGACGAACTGATACAGGAAACTGAAGCACAATGGAGGGTGGACGAATGAAAAAAATACTAAGCGGAGCCCTGCTC
>JBHADM010000037.1:0-7027 GCA_041855045.1 Bacillota bacterium
CCTTTAGCTCAGTTGGTTAGAGCAACCGGCTCATAACCGGTTTGTCCGGGGTTCGAGTCCCTGAAGGCCCACCAAACACATGTGGCCCGGTAGTTCAGTTGGTTAGAATGCCAGCCTGTCACGCTGGAGGTCGAGGGTTCGAGCCCCTTCCGGGTCGCCATTCTTGCCGGCATAGCTCAGTTGGTAGAGCAGCTGATTTGTAATCAGCAGGTCGTAGGTTCAAGTCCTATTGCCGGCTCCATCCGTAATTTCATATCATGGGTAAGTTCCCGAGTGGCCAAAGGGATCAGACTGTAAATCTGACGTCGTCGACTTCGGTGGTTCGAATCCACCCTTGCCCACCAGAAAAGCCAAGTGCAATCGCGCTTGGTTTTTTCTTGCATCGGGGGCAATATTGGTTTACAGGACAAAACGTGTCGGTGAAATTTATATATCAATGCGTAAGGAAGTTACAGTTATCCAGAAACAATTTCAATATGGACTTTATTTTTGATGAAATTTAAATGAAAAATGTCGGTATTAATGTCGGCTTGAAAAAAACAGAAAAGCGAGTTTTGGCGATGCTTATAGAACATCCAAGCATAACATCCGTTGTGCTTGCAGAGCGTATAGGCGTAACGAAGCGTACGATAGAAAGGGCATTTAAAACCTTGCAGGAAAAGAAGTTAATCGAGCGAATCGGATCCAAACGCAATGGAAATTGGATTGTGATAAAGTGACTATCAAAATCTAAATGATGACAGCCTGTTTTATTTATCATATTCACCCGTAAAGCAACAAACTGATTGCCACAGGCAGCTTAAATCTGCAAAAAAAATTCGAATCAAAAAAAGTTGAGGTTTCACAACAGCGTCTTTTTATGTGTAACTATACAAATTTTAAAAATAAGGTAGAACGGTTTTCATAAGCAGACCATTTGTAATTATACATAATATGCGATTAGAACAACAAAAATAGAATAATTTATTATAAAATAGCGAAATATTATATATAAATGCCAATATATAGTTCGTATTTACGACTTCCGTATTTTTCATTTCTTATGTATTTTTAAAAATATTTTTTTATAATTATGCAAAAAAAGTGATTGTAAACAAAATTTTTTTATTGTATAATACCACTCATATACTTTAGGAGGTATTCGTATGAAAAAGATTAGTTTACTTTTATGCTTGGTACTGCTTTTATCTGTGTTCAGCTCAGTGTTGGCAGAAGAAACCATTAAAATAGGTGGAATTACACCATTGACAGGCGACCTTGCGCAATATGGCATCGCCATCAAAGAAGGTTTTGATCTTTATGTTGAGGAAGTAAACGCAAAGGGCGGCATACTCGGCAAAAAAGTAGAAGTGCTGTGGGAAGATGAAAAGGGTGATATCAACGAAGCCATCAACGCCTACAACAAACTTGTATATCAGGATGCGGTATCGGCCATTATCGGCGTTGCCACCAGCAAACCGACCATTGCCGTTGCAGAACTCGCCGCAGAGGAAGGCATTCCTATGATTACCGCCTCTGCTACTGCCATTGATGTTACCGTGGGCAAGCCAAATGTGTTCCGTTCCTGCTTCCTGGACGATTTTCAGGCAAAAACCATGGCAAACTATGCCAATGAGGCACTGGGCGTGAAGAAAGTGGCCGTTATCTATGACAATGGCGACGATTATTCTTTGGGGATCGCCGAAAACTTCAAAAAGCAGGCCGAAGCCAACGGACAGGAAGTCGTGGCCTATGAATCCGGTTCTGCTGCCGACGTGGACTTTAAGGCACAGCTCACCAACATCAAAGCTGCCGCTCCGGAAGCTCTGTTTGTGGCTTTCTACTATACCGAGGCCAGCAACATTATGAAGCAAAGCCTGGAAGTGGGTCTAAACGATATTTACCTGCTCTCTGCTGACTGCATGAACGGCATCGAAACCATGTTCCCCGATGACAGTTTCAACGATTTGCTCAGCAAGCTCTACTATACCGACCACTTTGCAGCCGATGCCGACACTGAAAATGTAAAGGCTTTCAATGAGTCTTTCCGTGCAAAGTATGGCAAAGACCCTGTAAACGCATTCAACGCCACCGCCTACGACGCCGCTAAAATTATGCTGGACGCTATGGAAAAAGCTGGCACCACAGACTTTGCGGCTGTGGTAGATGCCATGAAGAACTCCGATTTGCAAGGCGTTACCGGTCATATTACATTTGACGAAAACAACAACCCTGTAAAATCAGCATTCATCATGAATATTGAGAATGGCAAGGAAGTATTCCGCGCGGTACAAGAGCCGTAAATCATTTGACACGATACTGTACGGAAGTACGCGATCATTTTAGGGGGCATAACAGCCCCCTTTCGTCGTTTCTGTAAAGCTCCTGCACGTGATTTTTCTATATGTTCACCTTTGCACCTTGTTTCGGGAGCTTTTGAAACGCTAACCCTTTTTGTACAAAGGCGGTGTTATTTTGTTATTTTTGAATCAGTTTATCAACGGATTGCATCTGGGGAGCATATATGCCTTGATTGCGTTAGGCTACACCATGGTATACGGCATTGTGCGCTTAATCAACTTTGCGCATGGCGACATCATTATGATAGGCGCCTATGTGTCCCTGGTGATGATTACCGCGCTCAAGGCCAATCCTTTGCTGGCTCTGCTCATATCTGTGCTTGTCTGCACCTTGGTTGGCGTGTTGATAGAGCATGTGGCGTATAAACCGTTGCGGAATTCGCCGCGCATATCGGCATTAATCACCGCCATCGGCGTAAGCTATATGCTGGAAAACCTGGCACAGCTGATATTTTCTTCCGATCCTAAGCCTTTTCCCGGCGTGTTCAGCAATCGCAGCATACTTAGCGGAGATTTGAACCTGGGCTTATTGACCCTGCTGACCATATCCAGCGCGGCAGTGTTGATGATCATACTGCGCTTTGTGGTATATAAGACCAAGGTGGGCAAGGCCATGCGCGCCGTATCCGAGGATTTGCTCGCCGCGCGTCTCATGGGCGTGAGCGTCAATAAAACCATATCCATTACCTTTGCCATCGGCAGCGCATTGGCAGGATTCGGCTCGTTTTTGTACGCTTCCGCCTATCCTGTGGTTTATCCCTATATGGGCATGAATCCCGGCCTAAAGGCATTTATTGCAGCGGTGTTGGGCGGCATAGGCAGTGTGCCCGGCGCCATGGTAGGCGGCTTCATTATGGGTGTGGTGGAGGCTTTTTCCAAGGCTTTTATCTCCTCACAGCTCGCCGATGCAGTCGTATACGGTATATTGATATTGGTGCTTTTGTTTAAACCCAGCGGTATTTTGGGCAAGCCCCTGATAGAGAAGGTGTGATATGAACAATCGTTTTGATAAATACAAGGCGGCAAGCTATGTCATCAATCTAATCTGGATAGTCGCCATATTCATGGTGTTTCGCGGTTTGTTTGAAAGCAACATCATCAATCGCTACTATCAGGGCATATTCAAATTTGTCGGCATCAACATCATACTTGCCGTATCTTTGAACCTGACCACAGGTATATTGGGCGAGCTGACCTTGGGACATGCGGGCTTTATGTCCATCGGCGCCTATGTGGGCGGCATATTCACAAAAGCCATGGTGGCAGGCGAAATCATGATTCCCGAAGCCGCTTTTCCCATCGCTATACTGTTTGGCGGCGCGGCAGCCGCATTTTGCGGACTCATCATCGGCATTCCGACACTGCGCTTAAAGGGTGATTATCTTGCCATCATCACGCTGGGCTTCGGCGAAATCATCCGCGTGATTATCACCAACCTGGAGATCACCGGCGGTGCTAGGGGACTGGGGCGTATCCCCCGTGTGGCAAGCTTTGAATACACCTACATCATTATGGTGATCGTGGTCGTATTCATGTTTGCTTTGGGGCGTTCCCGACACGGCCGCGCCATTGTATCCATTCGTGAGGATGCCATCGCTGCCGAAGCCTCCGGTATTCCAACCACATTCTATAAATCCTTGGCATTTTCCCTGGCTGCATTTTTTGCAGGCGTGGCAGGCGCAGTGTATGCGCACCATGTAGGCACACTGGATCCCGGCGCATTTGGCTTCAACCGCAGCATAGAAATACTGGTAATGGTTGTATTGGGCGGCATGGGCTCCATCACCGGCTCCGTGCTGGCTGCCATCGTACTGACGCTCTTGCCGGAGCTGTTGCGGGAGTTCAGCGAATACCGCATGTTGGCATATTCCTTCCTGCTGGTGCTGATGATGATATTCCGCCCGAAGGGTTTGCTGGGTACTTACGAATTTTCCTTCTCCAAATTGCTCCTGCGCGAGAAGCTTGCGCAGCGCAGCGTAGAAAGGGGTTAAGCCATGTCTTTATTGGAAATCAAAGATTTGGGCATCATGTTCGGCGGACTGAAAGCCGTTGACGGCGTGACCCTCGACGTAAAGGAAAATGAAATTGTGGGGCTTATCGGCCCCAACGGTGCAGGCAAAACCACCGTGTTCAACCTGCTCACCAAGGTATATAAGCCCACACAGGGATCCATGCGTTTGGAAAATATTGATATTACGAGGCTCAGCACGCACTCGGCGAGCCTCAGCGGACTCTCCCGCACCTTTCAGAACATACGCTTGTTTAAGAGCATGTCTGTGATTGACAACATCAAGGTGGCATGCCATAACCAGATGAAGTATACCACATTTGAGGCGGTATTCCGCTTGCCGCGCTTTTGGAGAGAGGAAGAGGAAGCAGATAAACTGGCGCATGAGCTGCTGCGTGTGTTCGATATGGATCACCTGGCCTATGAAAATGCCGCCAGCCTGCCTTATGGACAGCAGCGCAAGGTGGAAATCTGCCGCGCCCTGGCAAGCAATCCGCGCATACTGCTGCTGGACGAGCCTGCCGCCGGTATGAATCCCAGCGAAACCAAGGATTTGATGGATACCATCTATAAAATTCGAGATAATATGAAGCTGGCGATATTGCTGATAGAACATGACATGAAGTTTGTCATGGGCATATGCGAGCGCATATTCGTGCTCAACCATGGACGTATCATTGCTACGGGTACGCCTACGGAAATCCAGAACAATGCGGAAGTGATCAAAGCCTATTTGGGCTCCGAGGAAATATAGGAGGGCATATGCTGAAAGTAGAACATCTTAAACTGAGCTACGGCGCCATCAAGGCCCTTCATGACATCAACTTGCAGGTGGCGCGCGGCAGCATCGTGACATTGATAGGTGCGAACGGCGCAGGAAAATCTTCCGTACTGCACTCCATCAGCGGTACGGTAAACAACAAGCAGGGCAATATTTTGTTGGACGGCGTGAACATCAATCACCTGAAAGCCCATAAAATCGTGGAGCGCGGGCTGGTGCATGTGCCGGAGGGCAGGCATATATTCACCTCCATGACGGTAAAGGACAACCTGAAAATGGGCGCCTATATCCGCAGTGACGAAGCACAGATCAAGCTCGATATGAAGCATGTGTACGATCTGTTTCCCAGGCTGTATGAGCGTCGCCGCCAGATGGCAGGTACATTGTCCGGCGGAGAACAACAAATGCTCGCCATCGGCCGCGCGTTGATGGCAAAGCCCAAATTGCTCATGCTCGACGAGCCCTCCATGGGGCTTGCGCCGCTGCTGGTAAAAGAGATATTCAATATTATCAAGGACATTAACAAGCTCGGCACAACCATATTGCTGGTAGAGCAAAACGCCAACATGGCGCTGTCTGTAGCCGATTACGCCTATGTGCTGGAGGTGGGCAACATCACCTACGAAGGCAAAGCCGAGAATCTGCTGGGCAACAGCAACCTCAAAAAGGCGTATTTGGGTAAGGCGTAGTATATATATCAAAAAACACCGCGCTGGGCGGTGTTTTTGAATATATTGAGATAATTGCACAATAATGATTGTGTATTTTAAGATAAAATATGTATAATATATTTATGTAATTTAATATAGAAAGAGGAAAGGGATGCAGCTTCAATTCAATACTGATTTGGCAAAGAATTATCATAACGCCTCGCAAGTTGCGCGAATATTGACGGAAGACTGGATGGGCGAACAGATGTATTGCCCTCGCTGTGGGTATGAAAGATTGGAACACTTTCCAAACAATCGTGCAGTTGCTGATTTCTTCTGTCCAAAGTGCAATCATCAATACGAGTTGAAGAGCAAACAGGGCAGCATTTCTGATAAAATACCCGATGGTGCCTATGACACTATGATTGCAAGAATATTGAGCAGGCAAAATCCGGATTTTTTCTTCATGCATTATGATATCAACAGGCTTTGTGTGCGGGAGTTGCTTCTTATACCAAAACACTTTTTTGTACCGGGTATCATAGAAAAAAGAAAAGCACTCTCACCAACTGCACGCAGAGCCGGCTGGATAGGTTGTAATATCATACTCAAAGAGATACCAAGGCAAGGACGTATTCAGATTGTAAAAGACGGAAAAGCCATCGCAAGGGATATTGTTATGAGGCAGCTTGCACAGAGCAATCTCTTGGCACAGGATAATTTGGAATCAAGAGGATGGCTTTTGGATGCGCTGCTTTGTATGGAACAGCTTCCTAACGTATTCAGCCTAAGTGAAATGTATCGGTTTGTAGAATTTTTGTCGAAGAGGCACCCAAACAACAATCATATAAAGGCGAAAATAAGACAGCAAATGCAGAAACTAAGAGACAAAGGATATGTTAATTTTTTGGGGAAAGGATTGTATCAAAAAACTGCGGAGGAAACCATATGAAATCATTTCAAGTCATTATAGAGGAGTAGGTCGGTAAAACTTTCTCTGTCTTAGCAAATAATGAAAAGGAAGCAGCGGAGCTGGCTATGCAAGGCTATAAAAATTAACTTTATGTACTGGATCCCGGAGAAGTGCAGCACAGACAGTTATGCTTTGTCGATGAAAAGAATAAGCAGTATGGATGGCACTCCTTTTAGCAGCTACTCATTTCCCCCGACATATGCTATAATAAAATCAAACCAGTGAGGGAGGATATGATATGGAATTATACGATTTCTTAATGCCGGAAGAGGACGA
>JBHADM010000038.1:0-4565 GCA_041855045.1 Bacillota bacterium
CTTGCGGGTAAGCTTGATTCCAAAATCGGAGCGTCAGCGAGGCTCTCCTGCAAGGGGAGCTGTCACTGCAGCGCAGCGGAAGTGACTGAGGGGTTGGTGGTGGAGTATCGGATTGTATGATATGCAAAGTTTTCTTGCATAGCGATTGTGACTTTATGTGTGCTTGCGATTCTATCGTCATACTACCCTCAATCCCTTCGTCACGGCTGCGCCGTGCCACCTCCCTTCTACTCAAAGCAGGCTCACTGCTTGCGTTTTTGCACTGTGCCGGAACAAATAGGCTGTAAAAGTTTTTTGAATATAGTATGGTTTCAGCACAACTATCCGGAAGCGTTGGCAGAGGGACTGCTGCAATCGAAGTTTGCGAAGCAGTTTAATACTCTCCATCATGTCCTTTATATATCACTTATCAATATTTTTGTACAAACCCTTTGCGCAAGCCCTGTTTTTTTGCTATAATACAAGCAATCAAAATGAAAAGCCTTCCGTATATATGTGATGGACGGGCTATTACAAAGAAAGCGAGAAAGGCCGCTTTTTCGCTTGTAGAAAGGGTAAAGGGAAATATGAAACAGGTAACAGCCATACTCATCGGTGCAGGTATACGAGGCACCATAGCTTATGCTTCCTATGCGCTTAAACATCCGGAGGAATTCAATGTACTTGCCGTGGCAGAGCCCAATGAGGAACGCCGCAGGGCTTTTGCCGCTGCGCACAATATTCCGGAGGAATTGCAGTTTGCAGATTATAAGGAGCTGCTGGCAAAGGATAAGTTTGCAGACTGCGCCCTGGTATGCACGCAGGATAAAATGCACTTTGAACCGACTATGCTCGCCCTGGAAAAGGGTTATCATGTGCTTTGTGAAAAGCCCATGTCGCCCGACAAACAGGAAATCATCCAAATGGGTAATGCCGCCGAGAAATACAAGCGCATACTCAGCATTTGCCATGTTTTGCGCTACTCTCCCTTATTTCGCAAAATCAAATCCCTGCTGGATGCCGGCGCGGTCGGGCGTATTATGAACATACAGCACATAGAAAAGGTGGCATTCTGGCATCATGCCCACAGCTATGTACGCGGAAACTGGCGCAACAGCGAGCAGTCCAGCCCCATGATACTGGCCAAGTGCTGCCACGACCTGGATATACTGCTTTGGCTTGTTGGCGCAAACTGTACGCAGATACAGTCCTTTGGTAAGCTGAGCTATTTTACCGCAGAGAATATGCCGGAAGGTGCACCGAAACACTGCCTCGACGGCTGTAAACACCGTGACGAGTGCTCCTATTATGCACCGAAATTCTATTTGGAACGCCCCATTGCGGTAAGCGATGGTTTCATTTACTCCGTAGTCGAGAAAAATGAACCCGAATTGGTGATGGAAGCACTCAAAAAAGGCCCCTATGGCAGGTGCGTATTCCAGTGCGACAACAACGTAGTGGATCATCAGGTGGTGAATATGGAGTTTGCCAATGGCGTTAACGCCACGCTGACCATGAGCGCATTTACGAACACCTGCGCCCGCGAACTGCATATTATGGGCACAGAGGGCGAGCTGCGCGCCAACATGGATACCAATACCATCACCGTGCAAAACTTTCTGGATGGCGCAACGAATACCATTACATTGGATGCGCCCAAAGGCGGTCATGGCGGCAGCGATGAGCGCATGATAAAGGACTTCATACAAAACATTGCCGCGGAAACAGGTACGCAAACCTCCGCCAAAATGTCGGTGGAGAGCCACCTCATGGCACTGGCAGCCGAGGATTCGCGCTTGTGCGGCAAAGTGGTGCATATGGCGGAATTTGGAAACTAAGCCCTATATCGCAAAACAGCATATTACGATCGCCTTTTCCATGTAAAAGGCGATTTTTTGCAGACCGGGATTGTATTGTGGTTTGAGAAAGCGCAGTAGACATTGTCCTTTATTTTGCAATGAAAAAACCCCATTTGCCTGCGCAAGGGATTTGCAAACAGCGGCACAGGCATTGCCCGGCACAACACACATTGTATTTTTAGAGCATCAGCAAGCTGCTCCAACATCTTACTATTCGCAAAAGAATATGTTGTATTGGAAATCTCGGATAGAAAAATTCTTTTTCAACCCAAAAGGCGCACATCATCAAAAAAAGACAGCTTTCGCTGCCTCTGTTTTCATGCATGTTTGCCAATTTTTCGTTGAACGTTCTATTTAAGCGCCGCCCAGGTAGGCCTCATAGCGAAGCCCCGTATCTTTGCAGTAGTCCATGCCCAAGCTGTCGGGATATACGAATATGCTCTCCAAATACTTGCAGTTGGCGAAAGGCGCCTCGCCGATGAAATCCAAACTGTGCGGAAGCAGTATGGTTTCAATGGCAGTGCCGGAAAATGCCGCGTTGTCTATGCTCTGCAAGCCCTCGTTCAAGTCTATTTTTTTCAGGCTCTCGCAGTTTTGAAAGGCGGATTTGCCGATGTATTGCAGGCTGCTCGGCATGGTGATTTCCGTCAATTTGCTTGCGCCGAAGGCCTGCGCGCCGATGTGGCTAAGCCCCTCCTGCAAACCAAGCTGCTGCAGCGGTGTGCGCAAAAATGCCGCACGGCCTATGCTGCGCAATGTTGCGGGCAGCGATACGCTTTGCAAAGCTGTCGCATAGAAAGCATAATCGCGTATTTGTACCAAGCCCTCCGCAATATGGACTGTGTGCAGACGAGGCATCTCGGCAAAGCAGCAGTCGTCCAATACCAATACGCTGGACGGCAATGTAATCTCCTCCAGATAAGGCTGCTCAAAAAAGGCATCTGCTGCAATCAGTTCCACGCCGTCCGGTACAACAAAGCTTTTCTGCTGCAGGCTGGGGGGATAGAATATCAAACGTTTGCCGTCGCTGCTGTATAATATGGATTCTTCCGTTTTAAAGAAAGGGCTGGAGGGATCCACGGTGATTTCATCTACATGTAAAAAGGGTCTGCCATCAATCTGTACAATGGTTTTCGGGATATGTACACTGCGCACAGGGCTTGTCATGACGGCGTTGGATAAGCCGATAACCATATTGTTATCTATGCTTTCCGGGATGCGGATATCGGTGTCGCCCTCTATGGCTTGTATGGATAGGATTTTTGCCGTGCCGTTGCGGTAATCCAAGTAGGTATAGCGTCCGCTGCTTACCGTGCGATAGTCAACGGTCGCTTCCGGCAAGGCTGTTTCGACAGGCAGCGTTTCGGATTGCGCAAATGCGGAAACAATTAAGAAAATAGCACAAAAAAAGACCGCAAACATTTTTATCAAAATACCATGCCGCATTGTCCAGACCTCCTGTATACAATTCGCTTAATGCTTTATTATAAGTGTATTATAACAGTTTTTGCAAAAAAAATAGAAAATAAAAATAAAAAACAGTCCTTTGTTACAAAATTTTACGGCATACTTTCGACAAGGCCGCGCATTTTGCTCAAACAAAAGCGAACAGGCTGTAATGCCGCCGCCAAATATGATACACTGTACATAGAATATCTAAGCAACGATATAGGGGCAAATACATGGCTCTATTTGCGCCTAAGAGAGAAAGCAGGTGCAGCAGAATATACAGCGCGCAAACATGAAATGAATCCATTAAAATAAAGCTTGAGATTGATGTCAAACCTCCCGCCTTTGCAACATTTGAATATAAATATCGTCTGCTACCCGCTCCCTGTGAAGTGAAGCTCTACGACATGCCTTCTCTGTTTGCGGGGAAAATCCATGCCGTGTTATGCCGCGAATGGGAGAATCGTATCAAAGGCAGGGATCTCTATGACTATGTATTCTATCTTACAAGAGGCGCAGCCGTAAATCTCAAACATCTGCGGGAACGCATGACAGACTCCGGACATTTGCCCCTTGGCGCTGCATGCAGCTTGCAGGATATAAAAATAATGCTATCGGAGCGTTTTGACAGCATTCAGTTTGCGCAGGCCAAACAGGATGTAGCGCCCTTTGTTCATGACAGCTCTGTTTTGGATATTTGGAGTGCAGACTTCTTTAAATACATTACGCAAGACCTGACTGCGGTATAGCATGGGCATAAATCGAAACATTTAAAAGGGCATCCGATGTGGATGCTCTTTTTTATCCTTATTAAGTCATATGCTCTGCGCAAACAGCGCGCATAGTATTAAGCTTCTTCTTTTTCTTCGAGTGTGGAGATCACTTTGTACAGCAAGCGGTATAAGGTTTCCTTTTCCTCGCTGCTCAGATTGAGGCACTGTCCCATGTTTTGCGGTACCGCCAGTGCCTTTTCCCGCAGCTTTTTACCCTGCGGTGTCAGGCTGAGTATCAGCACCCGTTCGTCGCTCTTGTCTCTCTGGCGTATTAAATAACCCTTGGTTTCCAGATTTTTCAGCACAGGTGTCAGCGTGCCGCTGTCCAGGAACAGCAGCTTACCCATATCCTTCAGGCTGATTTGCTTTTTTTCCCACATCACCATCATCACGATGTACTGTGTGTAGCTTAGGTTGATGTGGCTCAGAAAGCCGTTGCTGCGGTGCACGATGGCCTTTGAGCAGGCGTATAAGGGAAAACAGATTTGATTTTCCAATTTTAAAG
>JBHADM010000039.1:0-6953 GCA_041855045.1 Bacillota bacterium
ATTGGGGAAAATAAAAAGACAACATACTCTTTTTCTTGTAAAATGGATTCTGCCAAATAACATTTAAAGGAGCAAGAGCATGTCGTCTTATACACATCTTACACTAAATGACAAAATTTTCATACAGGAAAAATTAGGAGAGGGTTTCAGTATCCGTAGAATTGCACGGTGTTTGGATAGAAGTCCCTCTATATTGTTCGCCGTTTTCGATATGCGCATGGATGTAGTCCAATATGGTGTCTGGGTCGCGGTATTTGCTGTTTTCAAAGCTGTCCAAGGCGATGCGGATAATGTTCTGCGAACGGATACCCTGCGACAGCAAATAGGGGTAGAAGATTTCAAACAAAAGGTAGGACTTGCCGCTGCGTCGTATACCGCTGATGACCTTGATCATGCCATTGTGCATGCGCTGTATTAGCTTTTGCAGGTAACGCTCTCTTTGAATTTTCATATATCCCCCTATTGAAAATTAGATTGCAATCGACATTTGTTTTTCAACAGTATAGAAAATTATTTGTACAGCTGCAAGACGTATATTGAAAACCAGCTGTCAATCGACAGCTGGTTTTCAATGAGTATACACGACACAGCGAAAACACCGGTGTCACTCAGCCTTGTTTCACCCTCTGGTAGTTCTTTCCCCAAAGCTCCATGGCCTTGAGTATGGGCTGCAGGCTATAACCTGTTTCGGTCAGGGTGTATTCTACCCGGGGCGGGACTTCGGCATAGACCTTGCGTGTGAGCAGACCGCTCTCCTCCATGGCGCGCAGGTTGGTGGTCAGTACCTTCTGCGTGATGGAACCCAGGGATTTTTTCAGCTCGCCAAAGCGTTTGGTGCCTCCCATCAGGTCGCGCAGTATCAATACCTTCCATCGGTCGCTGATAAGGCAGAGTGTGGTTTCCACAGGGCAGGCAGGCAGATTTTCCGACATACTATACTCCAAACATTAATGATTTCCATTGGTATCCAAATAGACACTATATTACAAAAATGTGCTTACTTTACAAAGGATACTGCAACTGCTATTATAATCTTGTCAGCCGGCAAATGCAAGCTGCAAACAATTAAAATTTTTTGGAGGACAGGACATGAAGATAGCAGTGATCGGCGCAAACGGCAAAGCAGGCCGCGCCATCGTAGAGGAAGCCTTGCGCAGAAATATGGATGTGTGCGCTGTGGTGCGCGGTGAAAATAAAAGCGGTGCAGCCAAGTGCATACAAAAGGATTTGTTTGCATTAACAAAGGAGGATCTAAAGGAATTTGATGTTATTATCAATGCCTTTGGCGCCTGGACGGAGGAAACCTTGCCGCAGCACCGCAGCAGTTTGGTGCATATAGCTGATTTGCTGCGCGGCAGCGATACCCGTCTGCTTGTGGTAGGCGGCGCAGGCAGCCTGTATGTGGATGCAGAAAAGTCTGTGCAGCTTATGAATACGGAGGGTTTTCCGGAGGCATACAAGCCGCTGGCTGCTGCCATGAGCGAAGGCCTTAGCTACCTGCGCAGCTGTCATGATGTGAAGTGGACCTATATCAGCCCGGCTGCTGATTTTCAGGCAGAAGGTGCAAGGACAGGAAGCTATGTTCTGGCAGGGGAAGTCTTCACTGTAAACGCGAAAGGTGAAAGCTTTATCAGCTATGCGGACTATGCAATCGCCATGATAGACGAGGCCGCAAAGGGAAGTCATATACAACAGAGAATTTCCGTGTTGACGGCATAACAGAGCGGTCGGCTTGGAAATCGGGAAAGGAGCGCATATGAAGCAAGCGGAAAGACGAGAATACCTCATTCGGTTTTTATTGGATGAAAATCCAAGATATCAGAACATCGCCATTCCTCGTGAGGAGTCTGCGCAGAGCGGGTTGCTGCGCTCCCTGCTGAATGTGCGCCCGCCCAAGCCCGTCAGCTCCATGTTCCTTGCCGTACAGGATGCTTACCTGCAGGAGGAGAGCCGCCGCAAAGGCATAGTATACACCCGAGATTTACAGGCCATACAGCCTAAAATATATCTCTGGCAGGGCGATATCACAAGGCTTGCCGCAGACGGCATCGTCAACGCAGCAAACAGCGCATTGCTCGGCTGTTTTATACCCTGCCATGGCTGCATAGACAACGCCATACACAGCGCCGCCGGCATACAGCTGCGGCTTGCCTGTGCGGAGCTCATGCAGGCGCAGGGTGCGCAGGAGCCGACAGGCAGCGTCAAAATAACGCCTGCCTATAATCTGCCCTCGCATTATGTACTGCACACGGTCGGTCCCATCATACAGGGCGCATTGACCCTGGAGGACTGTGAGCTGCTCGCCGCATGCTATCGCGCTTGCCTTGCACTGGCGATGGAAAAGGGCTTACAAAGCATTGCGTTCTGTTGTATATCCACAGGTGAGTTTCATTTTCCGAATGAAAAGGCGGCACAAATCGCCGTGGACACCGTCAGACAGTTCCAAGCCGACAACATAGACGCCCCGGAGGTGATATTCAATGTATTCAAAGACATCGACCACGACATTTACCGAAAGCTGCTCCAAGGACATAGCAAAGCTTAAGCAGGCGATAGACAGTGCCGATGCCATATTGATAGGCGCCGGCGCCGGGCTATCGACCGCGGCAGGCTTTGCGTACAGCGGCGCGCGTTTTGCACAGCATTTTGCCGATTTTATCGAAGCCTACGGCTTTCAGGACATGTACTCCGCGGGCTTTTTCCCCTTCGACAGCTTGGAGGAAAAATGGGCGTACTGGAGCCGCTATATCTACATCAACCGCTATATGGATGCGCCCAAAGCGGTTTACGAACAGCTGCTGGAGCTGGTCAAAGACAAAAATTATTTTGTGCTCAGCACCAATGTGGATCACTGCTTCCAAAAGGCGGGCTTTGATAAGCAAAGGCTCTTCTACACACAGGGCGATTACGGCCTGTTTCAGTGCTCCAAGCCCTGCCACGATGCCACATACGACAACGAAGAAATCGTGCGGCAGATGGTGGCGCAGCAGCAAAACAGACGTATACCGGGCGGCTTGATTCCACGCTGCCCGGTATGCGGCGAGCCCATGAGCATGAATCTGCGCGCCGACCATAGCTTTGTGGAGGACGCAGGCTGGCATGCCGCCGCTGCACGTTACAGCGATTTTGTGGATGCCAATAAAAACAAGCGTATACTCTTTTTGGAGCTGGGTGTCGGCAGCAACACCCCCGGCATCATCAAGTACCCCTTCTGGCAGATGACCTATCAAAACGCGCAGGCAATATACGCCAGCATCAACTTGGGCGAGGCACAATGCCCCGAAGAAATCGGTACACAGTCCATATGCATCAACGCCGACATAGGGGATGTGCTGGACAGCCTGCGCGGCTGATTTTGTAAAAACGAAAATAAATATCGTTCTCGTTACCATTCTCGTCACGAAAATGACGAGAATGGTTTTTTGCAAGAATACTTGTTTTATTGGATTTTTTCGGATTCTATTCACGGTTCCGGTCATACTCGTTACAGAATTTGAAGAGAATGACGAGAATGGGTATTTTGTAAATGAAGAAGTAAATAAGAAAACAAGCAAGCCAATCAGCCTACTTGTTAAAAAATGATACTTTATTCTTCTATGCTTAAAAATCCTTGCAACAATGCGCCGGGATACTGAAATTTTTTCTCTAAGTCTCCAAACACAACAATAATGGTATTTTTGTCGAGCAATTTTACCTTGCCGATTCCAAATGCCTTATGGGAAAGCTTTGCTCCGGGTTTGACCGGGGACAAATCAATTTGTTTTGGTACAGGCATTACAGGCTGTGTGGGAGTCGGTGGACGATACATTGTTCTTTCGATGAAAGGCGTTGCAGGTTTTGAAAGCTCTGTATCCTCGTCTTCCTCCATATCGTCATTGATATTGCTCCCGAAATAGGGTTTGATGGGAATATCTTCTGCCGCTATCGATGGTGCTATCATAGATGCTTGTTGCATTGCAAACATGGATTGATAATCGGCATCGCTGATAACGGTATCCCAGCCACCCTTATCCTCACCTTTATGTTTATCAATTCCGGTATAGCTTAGACTGGCATCCTCGTAGCGTTTGAATTTATACACGGCATCGTTCATGAGTGCGTCGTTGAACACGCCGAGCGATACCAGCAATTCAAAGTCCTTTACATTCAAACCGGTTACTTTTTTAAACAAACCCGGTTCCAGTTGCGTAATAACATCCTTTAGGCAGCGCTCTCTATAGTCTGTAAGGTACATAAATATCGGGATCCGTGTTGCAAATTTGATCAGTTTTTCCTGTATTTGTTTACGCTTTGACTTATATTCCTTTTCCAGCTCACTTAATTCTTTTTTCTCCGCTTTATTTAGGCTTTCTTTGGCCTCTTTTTTGGCTTTTTTTACTGCCTCAGACTTGTTGATAATGGTTGTAATATCTTCATTTAGGCTGCGGAAGCCTTCTATTTTCATCAGCGCATCCATAGCGGCTTGGCTGGCCATCAGCCGGCTAAGCGTATCATTGTCTACATTCACAAGCAAAGCGCTTTCCCAGCGTTTGGCAAGCAATGTGGCAGAGGTGCCCGCCATGGCAATATCCAACACTTCGCCGGCGTCGATCTGGCGCATGCTGCTTCCGTCAAAGGCAATTACAGGCAAAAATTTGATAAAATCCTCTACCTTTTTCTCTGGGTTACCTTCGTTGATATTTAAACGGCAGCTATAATCCGATATCTGACGCAGGGCACGGTCAAGGGCAAAGTCGAATACATAGCATTCCTTCTTGATAATTTCTTTTTTTCCGTTGTCGCCCGTTACTTCCCAGGGACTTTGCACACGAAAAGCAGCTTGAAAATAGGTTTCGGGGCTCGATAGATTGCGCAGCATTAGTATGCCTACCCAAGGTTTTACCGTAACGCCGGTTGTCAGTTTGCCACAAGAAAGTGTGATGGTTTTGCTTTTGAGGGGCTCATGCATGGATTTTTGTACCGGATTCAGTGCTGCAACTCCAATGCCTGCACCGGTACCGGCACATACATTAATCGTATAATCCTGATAAAACAGGTTTTGCTTTTGCATGAGCAGATTTTTCATGGCAAAACAGGATGCTACATTGGGCAAAAACCATAGGGTATGCTGTAATACATTTAAAAGCCGTGTATCTGCAAAGGGGAAGGGTGGTTTCTGTGCGCCCAATTTAAGCTCGTCCACGGTGGTTTCCAGATAGGAGCCTCGTATCAGGTTAAGCCATTTTTGTACCTCGCTTTCATAAACAAAACGAGCGTCTCTTCCTTTACCTTTGGCAGAAAAGAATACATTGAGATCAAATTCGTTGAATTCCCCTTGTGTGGCTATATTTCGTATGCTTTCGGGGATGCGGTAGGTCATCATTACCATGCGCGGAAGTGCAGCATAGGGGTTGTTAGAGCCTTGCCATTTTTCTTTTGCATCCTGTTCGTCGGAATAGGTCCAGTTAAAAATTTGTTCCTCAATAAATTCCCCGGAGTTGAGTGCGCGAAAAGGCGTGCCGGATAAGTACAGATAATAGTTGCTTGTAATGGGCAGGAAAGTTTCGTCATACGCATTGCCGCGGTCATAGGAGTCCAAATTGACATTATCGTAGCTATCCTCGTCTTCCTCTTGCTCTATGAGCTTTTTTGCACTATCTTTCCATGCGCCGAAATGATATTCGTCAAATATCAGCAAATCCCAGTTGGTGGAGTGTACCCATTCGTTTTTGGCTTTGATGCCGCCGGCATCGTTCGTGCCTAAAAAATCCTGAAAAGATCCAAAACATACAATGGGTCGGGATTTATCGGCGTCTTCATAGCGTAAATTCGTATCACGGCTGATAAATTGCCAACCTTCAAAGTCTATGTGGCTTAGTAAGTCATCCTTCCATGCACTGATTACGGCAGGCTTGAATGTGAGTATCAGTATGCGTTGGAAGCCCATTTTCTTTGCCAATTGATAGCTGGCAAATGTCTTTCCAAAGCGCATTTTACAGTTCCATAAAAATTTCGGAAAACGTGTGCCGTCATCGTTCATGGCGCTTTGAAAATAACGAGCCGTTTTGTCGACAGCGCATTTCTGCTCGGGGCGCATGGGAAAGTCATATATCCGGTTTTCTTCGTTGTCGCTGTGCGATTTCACTGCCAGCACAGCAGCCTGTACATCCTTTACCGTACAGCGAAACCATTCTCCGCCCATATTATCTATGTATTTGTTTTTAAGTTTACGGTGCACATCGTGGTCGGTAAAGGAGGAACCGTCGTCATACATGGCGCTCTCACGATACAAAATACGGTAGGGCACTACGCCGTCCGGGCGTTTGATGGGATATTGTTCCGCGACACGCTCATCTACATCCCTTGCAGTATAGCCTACCTTTAACAATCCTTTATACTGCGGGTTGGTATCCTCGTAGGCGTATATCATGGGCTGGGCGTCTGGTCGCTGCGGAAAGAAATCATTATTCATCGTCATTACCGCCTAATTCCATGGGCTTGATCATAGATTCAATAAAGGCTATTTCATCTTCACTTAAATTGTATTTTTTGTAGAGTTCCTCATCTGTCCATGGTTTGGAGAAGTCTTGAAGGGGAACAAATTCATATCTTTCCTTTGTTAAATTTATTGAAGAAAGTGATTGTAATATCAAGAAACGAGAAAATTTTGTTTTTAGGTAATTATAAAAATTTTTGACTAAATCAATGTTTTTTGAAGGATATGCCACAATATATGTGTCGGTACATATTTCGTTGGGATAGAGTATTTGTATTTTAGAAATTACTTTGTAAGTTCCGTCTTTATCCGGCTCTCCAGCATGCTCACTTGTAGTTCGACTGATCATTATTTTAAAAGTATCAATAAACTCTTTTCCCTGTTGAATGCTCTTTTTATTAATGTATCCTTTACCTTTACTCGAAAATAATGTTGATGACTGATTAGTTTTAATCTGGCTACCACGCTCGTTCGTTCA
>JBHADM010000040.1:0-25885 GCA_041855045.1 Bacillota bacterium
CACATTGCTTTTAAAATACGCCAGCTGCAAGTCCATCATCTGTTCCCGATTGATTTTCAGCTCGTAGTAGCTGTCCCACAAGCCCAGTTTGTCCACCAGATTTTTGGTATTCTGCACCGCCACCGGCAGGTTCCATCCGGTATCCACCGCATAGAGCAGGGGGCGCAAACCCAGTTCCTTTACGGCATAATATGCCAGATAGCTCGAATCCACACCACCGGACAGACCAATGATGCAGTCGTAGCGCTTGCCTTTGCCATGGGCTTTTATCTGCGCCGCAAGCGCGTCCAGCTCCGCCCTGCCGCGTGCGTCCGGATGCCAGTTGGGCTTGATGTTCTCATCAAAATTATGGCAATGGTCGCATACGCCGTTGGCGTCGAATTGGATTTTGGAATCGCTGGTGTCCATCACGCAGCGGCTGCAGATTCTGTTCATACGCTTCCTCCAAAGGGTTCATGTAAAACCATCGTGTATTGTGTTTGTGACAGGGATTACGAGCTTCTTCCAATGCATGGAGCGAAACCTGTGAAAACACTCCCTTATTATATAGTTATGCGCTCCCATAGTCAATTGCAGGCTGCGCAATGCGGATGATTGCGATGAGAGATGTTTTCCTGACCTTGCATAATATTGGCCTGCAATAGAAGCGCGTATTTTATATGCAAAGTGATTGAGCGGTGTGCACTGCATATTTCATGGATTGCTTTATAGAATATAGCTCTTTATTTTTGGCTTCCGCAATACATATGCTGCATCCAAAGTGAAGCCGTTCTCACAAGCTTATCGTTGCCTAAAATAAGGAGATAGTGTAAACTAATAAAAAGGAGCGTGCCTTATGAAAGTTTTACAAATCAATACGGTCTGCGGGCAGAGCAGCACCGGCAGAATCACATGCGAACTCGCCGATATGCTGACAGCACAGGGCAATGAAAGCAAAGTGTTATACGGTATCGGCAGTGTGCCGGAAAAGTGGACACAATACGGCGTATATATGGGCAGCCCAAGGGAAGTGAAGCTGCATTCGGCGCTTTCGCAGGTGCTGGATGCAGAGGGCTTGGGCAGCAAGCGAGCGACCCAACGAGCCCTGCGTTGGATTCGCGGATACGATCCGGACATCATCCATCTACACAACATACACGGCTGCTATATGCACTACCCCACGCTCTTCCGCTTTTTAAAGGCATATGGTCGCCCGGTTGTATGGACGCTGCACGACTGCTGGCCGTTCACAGGGCATTGCGCCTATTTTGACTACGTCGGCTGTGGCAAATGGCAGAGCCTCTGCCATCGCTGCCCGCAAAGTCGCACCGGCTACCCCAGAAACAAGTTTTTTGACTGCAGCGCGCGCAATTTCAGGCGAAAAAAGGAATGTTTCGGAAATATCCCCATGACGATTGTCAGCCCCTCACAATGGTTGGCAGGGCTGGTCAGCAAGAGTTTTCTGGGCGACAGAGATATTCGTGTTATATGCAACGGCATCGGCCATGTAGAGCCTATTTTGGAACAGGACAACACACAGGAAGTGCACATGCTTGCCGTTGCCAACGACTGGGATGCGCGCAAGGGTATTGCGCAGCTGCAACACTTTGCCGGCAAGCTGACCGCAGCGCAAAGGCTGACGGTCATCGGCCAAGGGAGCGAGCAGGCGCGTGTAAACGAGCGTGTGAAGTGCATACAGCGCACCGAAAACATACAGGAGCTATATCGTCACTACGCCGCTGCCGATGTGTTTGTAAACCCCACATTGGAGGACAATATGCCCCTGGTAAACTTGGAAGCTCTGGCCTGCGGCACACCCGTAGTGTCCTTCCACACCGGCGGCATCGCCGAGGTTATCAGCCCCAGCGTAGGTGCTGTTGTGCCGCGAGGGGACGTAGATACGTTGTACCAGAAGGCGGTGGAGATCGCCGCGCGCAAGGATGCCTTGAGCGCCGGCTGCATTGCACGCGCCAAGGAGTGCAGCGCCGAAAAATGCTATCAACAATATATCCAACTATACGAGGAGCTGCTGGGATGAACCTGTTTTACATGGGGTTGATTTACCCGAAAGAAGATTATTTTATTATCGCATCCAAATGCAAGCGAGGTATGCAGACACAGCTGGACAATTTTCAAAAGCTCGTGATTGAGGCTTTGGAAAAAAGTCCTCTTGTAAACGATTTATTGATATGCAACAGTCTGCCGGTAGGCGTCTATCCTCTGCACTATGCCGACCTTTATCTGTCTGCCATACAAAATGGCAATATACACAGCGTGGGTTGCCTGAATCTGCCCTATTTCAAACAGAAAATGCGCGAAAAAAGGAGCTATGACCTGCTGATGAAGTGGCTTGCCAAAAGCCCTTACAACCGCGATGTGCTGCTCTATTCGCTCTATCTGCCCTATATGAGAGCAGCGGTAAAAGCCAAGGAAAGCTACCCCGACCTAAAGCTGGGCATCATCGTGCCGGACATCCCCACCGACTTAGGTCTGGCGAGCGGCCGCCGCGGATGGATGCTGCATCTGGAACAAAATATGGCAAAAAAAAGCGTGGCACTGTGCGAGAATTTTGATTACTTCGTACTGCTGACAAAGCATATGGAGGATGTGCTGCCCATGCAAATGGGCGCCAGATGCGTGGTTGTGGAGGGCATCGCCCCTAACGAATTAAAGCTCCCTTCGGAGGAGCTGGTGGAGAAGACTTACCGCAAGTACGGCATACCCGGCAACAATCCGCGTGTGGTATATACCGGTACATTGCAGGAAGAGCTGGGTATACTGGATGTGATACAGGCCTTTGACGACCCCAGCCTTGCCCATGTAAATCTGGTGATTGCCGGTGCCGGCACGCTTGCCGATACCGTAAAAGCCGAGTGCGGCAAACGCACCAACGTGTTCTACACCGGCTTTATCGAAAGGGGAGAAGCCATCAACCTGCAAATGGGCGCCAGCGTGCTCATCAATCCGCGCAAAAATACCGGCAAGTACACCGCCTACTCCTTCCCCAGCAAAACCATGGAGTATATGCTGAGCGGAAAGCCTGTCATATGCTACAAACTGGCGGGCATACCCAACGAATACGACGAACATCTCTACTATATACATCATGAGCGGCAAATTGCGCCCATGATACAGGAGATACTGCGCAGCGACGGCGAACAGATTGCAAGACACGGCATAGAGGCGCGCTACTTCATACTCAACCATAAAAACGCCGATGCGCAGGTCGCCAAGATACTGCAAATATACCAGGAACGCTATTTGAGGTAAATGTATGAAACGACTCATCTCTTTCTTTTTATGCCTGCTTCTCTGTTTTGGCTCTGCATTGCCTGCGCAGGCGCAGGATAAAAGCTATGGTGTGTTTCTGGGTATGGATGCAGAAGCGCTCCTGAAGCTCAGCGACTACAACCTGCTCGTGTGCGACGCGCAGTACCTGAGTAAGAAGCAGATTGCGCAGCTCAAGGCACAGGGAAATAAAGCGATATATAGCTATCTAAACATCGGTTCACTGGAGAATTTCCGCAGCTATTACGAGCAGTTCTTCCCCTACACCTTAGGCCCTTACGAAAACTGGCCCGAAGAGCGTTGGATGGATGTAAGCGACGCGGATTGGCAGGCATTGCTGCAAAGCATTGCGGAGGAGCTTGTTGAAAAGGGTGTGGACGGCTGGTTTATAGACAACTGCGACGTATACTATTTCTTTGCGCGCGAGGAGATTTATGAAGGCCTGCTGCAAATATTAAGCGGCTTGAACAGCTTCGGCCTGCCTGTACTCATCAATGGCGGCTCCGACTTTGTGATGCGCGCCATAGAGGAAAAAAGATTTACACTGTTTGACGGCATCAATCAGGAAACCGTGTTTTCCTCCATTGATTTCGAACAGAAACGCTTTGGCAAAAACAAGCCTGGCGACCATCAATACTTCAAGGACTATATAGAACATGCAGCCAAATCCGGACTGCGCGTGTATCTGTTGGAATACACTACAGATCCTGCACTCATGGAGGAGATTGCACAATACTGCAAAGAAAAAAGCTTTGACTGCTTTATTTCTAAAACATTAGAACTGGACAAGGAGTAAATATGACAGCACATATACAAGCAAATATTGGCGACATTGCCGATAAGATACTGTTGCCGGGCGACCCGCTGCGCGCAAAGTTCATCGCGGAGCAATATCTGGAGGATGCACAGCAGTTTAACGCCGTGCGCAATATGTTCGGCTACACCGGCAGCTACCAGGGCAAGCGTGTGTCTGTGATGGGCACCGGCATGGGCATGCCCTCTATGGGTATATACGCCCATGAGCTCATGGATATTTACGGTGTGAAAAATCTGATACGCGTAGGCACTTGCGGCAGTTTGAGCGAAGCAGCCGGCCTGCGTTCCGTGGTGCTTGCCATGGGCAGCAGTACGGATTCCGCCATCAATCAAGGTAGATTTGCCGGACTGCATTATGCACCGACAGCGGATTTTTCCCTGCTGCAAGCGGCTTATCAAAAAGCGCAGGATCTGGGCATAGCCGCTCATGTGGGCAGCGTATTCACCAGTGATCTGTTTTATGACGATGTCTTTACCACAAAGATGGAGCTGCTGCGTCAATACCAAGTGTTGGCTGTGGATATGGAAACCTGCGAGCTCTATACCTTAGCGGCAAAATTCGGTGCAAAGGCATTGTCCATACTGACAGTCAGCGATTCGCTTCTCACGCAGGAGCAATGCAGCGCGGAGGAGCGGCAGACCGCCTTCCACAATATGATGCGCATTGCACTGGAGGTCGTCTGATTTGGAACACTGCATACTCACCAACATGTGCATGATTTGCAAAGACAACGAGGTTTTGGTGCTGGATCGTAATAAGGAGGATTGGCCGGGCATCACCTTCCCGGGTGGACATGTGATGGAGGCGGAATCCTTTGTAGAATCCATATGCCGTGAAGTACGGGAGGAAACCGGACTGCTGCACACCGTGCAGCTATGCGGTGTAAAACAGTTTACATTTGACAAAGACGGCCTACCCTGCCGCTATGTTGTATTCCTCTACCGCAGCGACAATTTCTCCGGGGAGCTTGTTTCCTCCAAGGAGGGCGAAGTGTTTTGGATTGCGCCGAAAGACTTATCCGGTTACCGTCTGGCGGAGGGCTTTGACGAAATGCTGAAGGTGTTTCAGAGCGACAGCCTGTCCGAGTGTTATTATTATCAGGAGGATGGTCATTGGAAAGCCCGGTTGTCTTAATTTTGTAAAGGAATTAAAAAGTCATATCTGATTTAAACAGGCATAAAAATAAGTATTTGAAAAAAGGAACTGCTTGCGCGCCGTTCCTCTTTTGATTTTATTCGTTTCGTCTACACAGGCTGTTTTCCGTTTTTATACGCCTCATACCACAGCGGCACAATGCGCCTCATATAGTCGTAGTTGCGCATGCTGCGCGTATAGCGGGCAATCATGCCCTGCACTTCCCGCTCTCCGTAGGGAATCGCCCAATGTATCGAAAAGAGGGAGCTGTGTGCCACATATACGGCAAGCACTTCCCAAAACTGGCGGGGAACATGATTTGCAAAATAGGCGTCGATCTGCCCAACACAATAGGCGACACTGACATCCAGCCCGAAGCTCTCCAGTTTATAAAATTCCTCGTAGGGGTCGCTGATCTCCCAGCGATTGAAGTCGATGAGGGCAATGCTGCCCTCCGGGGTAAAAATCAAATTGCCGGGATGATAATCCCCATGCTGGTATACCGGGGGCAGCGACCAGATTTTATGCAGATTTTCTTTGACATAGGTCACGCATGCGCTGTCGTTCGGGGCTTTGACAGAGCCGTTCTCATAGCGTTCCAGCTGACTGCGCTTGCGGGCTTTCTTTGTTTGTTGCGGACTATCGGCTTTCTCCAGCGGGATTTGGTGCAATCTGCGCAGTATTTCTCCGGCCTGCCTGCCCAAACGGTATTGCTCGCTTTCAGACAGAGCAGGCAATACCTCCGATAGTTCCTGCCCCTCCACCCAGGTGAGCAGAATGTATACGCCTTTTTCGCAAAGTCCGCACGCTACCGGCTGCGACATGGCAAAGCCCTGCCCTGCAAACTTTGTGATAATTTGAAACTCCTTCTGCTTTTGCTCCCAAAGCCCTGCATCCGAAAGGCGCAGCAAATACTCCCTGCCGTCCTCGGCACGGATATGGTATTTTTCGTCGCTTGACCAGCCCTTATGGATGGCCTCCACGCTTTGCCAGTGTGCGGATTGGGAAATCCCGAAATATCTCATTAGTCCTCCTGACAAAAAAAGCCCATAATAGGGCTTTTCATTTTGAATATAGATTATTTTCTATGCAACAAGCAGAGAATGATACAGCCCGTCCCTCGCCAAAGCAGGCTTTGACGGCAGCGCCCTTTGTTTATGGACATGTGTACGGAAGCTTTTTATTATTGATTATCGTCTGCATAGTCTGCAAATTACATCAATAAAGTATAAATCCAGTTGGCTGCAATGCCTGCGCAAAGACCGCCTATGGTATGACATAGTATGGCTTTGCCGGTCAACTCTTTATATCCCAGACCGTCCATCATGGACACATGGGTGCTGAGGTATCCGCTCCAGCACAGACTCATAGACACAAACACCGCGATGTCGTGTGCGTTGGCAAAACCCCTGCCGTATAAGTCCTTTACGATGGAAAGGGAAGCACCGGCTGCACCCAGTGAGGTGATGGGAACGGTAATGGCCTTGTTGGAGGAAAAACCGAACAGCGGCTGCAAAATAAAGTTAAACATGTCGGCAACTTTAGGCAACAAGCCCACGCCTTCGAATGCGGCGCCGGTATAGCTACCGTCAGCAGAAGGACCGTTTGTCAAGAGAAATACGACCGTACACACAATGAGCACACCCGGGATAATGCCGAGTCCAAGCTTTACACCGGTGCTGCCGCCGTCGATAATGCCACTGAGTATGCGCTCGCCAAGCGGCTTTTTTTCAATGGCTGTGGGTTCTACTTCATAGACGCCGCTGTTGAACACCTCATCCGCCGTGCCATATCTGCGCTTGGTAAATATGAGCATCAGCCTGGTGCTGACAATGGAACCTATCACCGCGCCAAGGTTGCCTATGAGCACGGCAGATACCAGATTATCACCGTTTTGAGGTACCAGCCCCAACACAAATGTGCTGACGATCAAACCCATGCCAAAAGCGGTGCCTAAGTTGGTTAAAGCAGGCAGCTGATATTTTTTAAAATAACCGCGATATTCCAAATTGCCCGCAATGGACAATATGGCAGGATTGTCTGTCAGATAGGTTAACACAATACCCAGGGACGCTGCGCCAGGCAGATCGTATATGGGTTTCATCAATACGGCAAGCAGACGGTTGAGCAGCGCAACTACTCCGAACTCGCTCAGCATTTGCGCAAAAGCACTCATCACAACGGTGATAGCCATCAGATAGAATGCCGTATCCATCAACAGACGGTATGCGGTGTTCATCATAGTATTCAGCAGATTGGACAGCCCCATTGTCACTGCCAGGTATGCCATTATACCGTTGAAGATAAGCAAAAATAAAAGTGGTTCTTTGTATTTGCGTAGGCTCTTCATTGCTTGTATCCCCTTATAAGACTAACGTGTGGTTTCGTATGGCCAATCCAAAATTCCGCCAAAATCCATTACATTGCTGTATCCCTGCTCTATCATGGCCAGCGCAGCCTGCCGGCTGCGGCTACCGGAACGGCAATACACCAGAATCTTGGCGTTTTTATCCGGAATGGTTTCGCTTATGGTATCTATGTTTTCCACAGCATGGTTGCGTGCGCCGGGAATATGCATCATTGCATACTCATTGGGTGTGCGTACATCCAATACGATATAATCGCCCTCGTCCATATAGGCTTTGGCGTCTTGGGGAGTGATTTTTGTATACACTGCTTTGTTCTCCGTTTCTGTTGTCACTTCTCGCTTTGGAGTTTCACCTGGTTTTTGAAACAGCAAAAAAATAGAGTCCATATTGCAGGAAGTCACTACAAACAGCAACACAAGCAACAGACATGCAAAGGTTATTTTTCGCATCCGCAGCACCCCTCACATCCGCCTATGCGCTCCAATGCGATGGCACCGTCCTCCACAAAAAAGCGGATACGTTCCAAAGCGGCATCGGTTTCTTCATCCACTATGACGGAAATGCCATCCACAAAAATACGTCGATGCCCCTCTTCATAGTTGGTAACGTCATAACGCAAGGCCTTGCCGCTTTCAAAATCGGCAAGCTCAATGAGAATGGAATCCTTGTTTTGAAACTTCATCACAGTCTGAAATACGGACTGTACTTCTTTTGTAAACTCCATTTGATATTCCTTTATAATCGATTTCCTGTTTATAGTATCACAGCCGTAGTAGAAATGCAATTGCATTACTGAATAATTTATTGTTTTTCATTTAAAACAGCTTATACGCATTACCGCTGCTTGCGTATATAGCCCAAAAAATCTTTATATACGCCGGGTGTAGAGCCTTCTATCAGCACGGCGCCCACGGCTTTTTCATAAAATGCAGCCGGCCCTACGCCGCCGATGATGGCGTAAGCGTAGCCCTCGTTGCGCATGGCAAGCAAAGCCTCTATGAGCAGCGCCTTGCCTATGCCCTTGCCCTGACAGGCATCGCTGACGCGCGTGGGGCCAAAAAAGTTTTTACAGGTGGCGTCATACACGGCGTAGCCCAGTATTTCACCCTTTTTTTCTGCCACAAAACAAGCGATGGGCTGCCTTGCAAAGGCGACTGTCACCTCGCCTGCGGCGTAGCGTGTGGTATTTTTTACCCAATCGACCACATCCAGCATATCGGGCGCCATGGCGCGGCGTATATGAATGCCCTCTTCGGCAAGCCGACGGAGCAATTCCTGATGATCGGGCAGCTTGTATAGCGCCACTAACATATCTTGCATAGGATCTCCTTAATTCGTTCAGATATTTTTATAATAACACTGTATTACACTCAAATCGAAAAAGAAAACAATTCTGTATACAGGTTTATATACGCAGGTATTATCTTTTTTCACATAAAGTATGCGATTTCTACTGGATAATGGATTACAGTTCTACTGACAGCGTTGTCTGCGGTGTCAGTTTGCCCTGCAGCACATCGATTGCGGCGGCTATGCTGCGCCTGCTGTATTCAAAGGCAAAGAGCCCATACACATGTGCCGGTAGATTTTTTAAGTCGTAGGGGTTGCGCAGAGCGACCCAGACCATGGGTATGCCCAGCTCGCTCAAGGCCTTTCCCAGCTTGCACTGCGCCTGCTTTACATGGCCGTTGTAGCTGGCAAACACAATGCTTCCGTGTGCCTTTGCCCGGGCAACAATATCTGCGATTTCTTGCTCACTCGGCTCTATGCTGTTGACAATGTGGGGGCAGGACAAGGCCTTGCCCACTGTGCCGGCAAAATCGATGTCCTTGTTTTGCGGGGAGCTTGCCAATGTTGTAATAAAAGGATGACAGGCGATGACAATGGGATTCTGCAGCGCTATCGGCTCGTGCAGGCTCACCAGAGACGCCCTGTACATTGCGTCGGCGGCGGCTTTGGCAGCAGTCGGCGTATCAATCGAAGCGCATTGGGCATGCCCCTGCAGACGCTGCTTATATTTCTGTATGCGCGCCACACTCAGCCGCAGCTCGTTTATGGAGGCCTCGTCTGTCTCCAGCAGCTCCAGCATGCGTTCGGATACTTCGCAGGCAAGATCTATGCTGTGGGAGGTAAACACCAAATCCACACCGGCGGCAAAAGCCTTGACGGCGCCATCCACCGTACCATAGTTCTGGGCGATTGCGCCCATCATCATACAGTCTGTCAGTATCAAGCCCTCAAAGCCCATATCTTTGCGCAGCAAATCTGTCAGTATGCGGCGGCTCATGGTGGCGGGCAAGTTGTTTTCCTCTATTTGCGGAAAGAGTATGTGTGTGGTCATAACGGCAGGAATACCGCCGTTTATCAGCGTCTGAAAGGGGACTAATTCCGTCTGTTTCAGCTGCTGCAGGCTTTTATCGACCACCGGCAAACCGATATGGCTATCCACCGCGGTATCGCCGTGACCTGGAAAATGCTTTGCACAGGAGAGCACGCCGCCCTCCAACAGGCCTTCGCTCATAGCAAGGGCGTATTTTGCCACCTGCTGCGGGGTATCGCCGTAACTGCGCACACCGATTACGGGGTTTTGCGGATTGCTGTTGACATCTGCCACCGGCGCCAGGTTAAAGTTGACCCCGCAGCGGCGCAGCTCTGCACCCGTGATGCGGCCGGCCTTGCGTACCTGCTCCGTATCGCCCGTGCCTGCCAGCTGCATGGCGCCGGGCACCTGCGCAAAATTCTCGTTCAGGCGGCTTACGCACCCCCCCTCCTGATCGATGGTGATAAAGGGGATATGATCGGTTTCCCGCAGTACGATGTCGTGAATTTCCCTGCACAGTGCAGTCAGCTGCGCCTCGTCTTTGACATTGTTGGCAAAAAGAATCACATTGCCGATTTTATATTGGGCTATCTTTGCTTTAAAATCCTCGGGCAGCGTGTAGCCTTCAAAACCCGCTACCAGCTTTTGCCCTATCATACTTCTAACATCCATATAACGACACCTCTTTTTGTATGGTCGAAAAGTCCTTGCAATCTTGCGCCGCAATGTCCAGCACCCGCTCAATAGGCAGCCCCCTGCGCACAAAATCGTTGCCGCAAAGCAAATCCAGAAAATAGCCGGACTTGCTTTGCAAATATTCCAATTTGTGGGAATACAAGGCCTGCAGTGCGTATACCAGGCGCATGCCCAGCGGAAAGGCGGCAAAACTCGTATCCTCTATCACAAACTCTATGCCCCGGCAAGGCTCTCCTGCATATTTGGAGGACACGGGCGTAAACTCAACCGGCAGTATGCTTATACCCGGCTGCTCACCTATTGCCTTGATAAGTGTATCCGGATCGATAAAGGGCGCTCCGATTTGATAAAAGGGCTTATCCGTACCTCTACCCTCACTGACATTCAAACCCTCCATATAACAGGTGGCAATATAGATGAGGCAGGCTTCGGCGTCTATGATGTTCGGGCTGGGCTTTGTCCAGGAAAGATTGCAGTCCTTCCATAGGAAATGGCTTTGGTAGCCTTCCATGGACACCACTTCGAGTTCTGCACCTATGTCTTTATTCAGATAGCGCGCCAGCTCGCCACAGGTCAAGCCATAGCGTATGGGTGCATCAAATGCACCGACAAAGCTGGAAAACTCCGCCCTGCGGCCAAAGCCCTCCAATCTGTTGCCAATGGGGTTGGGTCTGTCCAGCACGATAAACGCTTTACCGGCTGTACGGCAGGCTTTCAAACAGGCAAGCAGGCTGGATGTGTAGGTGTAAAATCTGGCACCCACATCCTGTATATCGTATACAAGGGCGTCTATATCTTCCAAAAGTGCGCTGTTCAGCTCCTTGCTGTGCGCTTGATACAGGCTGTATATGGGCAGCTCTGTCCGAGGCTCGATGCCGTCGGCAACACTGTCGCCGGCGCCCGCATGCCCCGCAAACCCGTGCTCTGCCGAAAAAAGCTTGCGCAGGTTTGTCGTTTGAAAAAGCTTGATAAAGCTCGGCAGTCCGTTGCTGTCGCAAGCGGAGACCGCACTTAACAAGCCGATGGAATATGCAGTTTGAAAACGATCTATGCCCAGCTTCATATCAACCTTTAACAGATCCTACGGTGAGGCCTTTTACAAAGTATTTTTGCAGGAAGGGGTAGAGTATGATAATAGGCAGCGTCGATACGATGATGACCGCCGATTTAATGCTGATGGCGATGGTGGATTTGTCGGCAGCGCCCGCACCGTCACCCAGTGTAGCCGTACCATTGACGATATTGCGTAAAAAGAGCATTACGGGATACTGTTTATAGCGCAGATAAATAAGCCCGTTGAACCAATCGTTCCAGAAGAATACGGCGGTATAGAGCCCCACGGTCGCCAAGGCGGCGGTAGACAGCGGCACAATGATTTTAAAGAGTATACCGAAGTAACCCAAGCCGTCTATCAGCGCGGCTTCTTCTATTTCACCGGGCAGGCCGCGGAAAAAGTTGACCAGTATAATCAGGTTAAACTGGCTGATGGCAAAGGGAATGAGCATTGCCCAAACGGTGTTGATGAGCCCCAGACTGGATATCAGCAGGAAGTTCGGAATCATGCCGCCGGAGAAAAACATGCTCACGATTACCATACGCATGAGGAACTTATGCCCCTTCAAAAAAGGTTTGGACAAGGGAAAGGCGAACAAGGTGGTCATCAACAAGGAAATGGCGGTGCCTGCCACCGTATAAAATATGGTGTTGCCATAGGCCATAAAAAAGTTGGGATAGCTGAATATCTGTTTATAGGCCTCAAAATTGATGCCTTTGGGAATCAGATTGACATTGCCGTTGATGATTTCGTTGGGGTCGCTGACAGACATGGTCAACATATACACAAAGGGAACCAGGCAGACGAACAATACCCAGAGCATCACCAAATAGATAATGATATCAAAAATAAGGGACGATAGTTTTTTTTCTTTCATACTGGCTCCTAATATATGCTTTCGCCGGTTACTTTACGGCTTAGAAGATTGCTGCCCAAAACCAGAATCACACCGACTATACCGCTGAACAAGCCTATGGCGGTCGCCAGGGAATAGTTTTGGTTGGCAAGACCGATGCGGTACACCAAAGTGTCTATGATATCGGATACCCCACTGTTGCTTGGTGTATACATGAGCAATACTTTTTCAAAACCCAGCGTCAGCAGACGGCCTACATTGAGTATAAACAGCACCATGATGGTGGGCAGTATGCTGGGTATGGTAACAAAGGTAATCTTTTGGAAGCGGCTGGCACCGTCTATGGTTGCGGCTTCATATAAATCCGTAGGGATGCTGGTGATGGCGGCCAGATAGATGATGGCTGTCCAACCCGTATACTGCCAGGAGTCCGTCAAGACATAAATCGCGCGGAAATACTCCGGCTCGTTCATAAAATAAATGGGCTGCATTCCAAATACACTTTGCAGAAAATGGTTCACCAAGCCGTTAGACGGGGACAGCATTTCGCCAAGTATGGATATGACCACCACGGTGGACACAAAGCGCGGCATATAGCTAACGGTTTGCACCAGCTTTTTAAAGCGCAGATTGCGCAGCTCGTTGAGCATGATGGCAAAAATGACAGGCAGCGGGAAGTTTACAACAAGGTTCAGCAAGGATATGGAAATGGTGTTGCGAAACGCCGACCAAAACTGCGGATCACTCCAAAACAGATTAAAATATCGAAAACCCACCCAGCGCGTGCCGTAGACGGACAGACCCGGCTGATAGCGCCGAAAGGCGAGTATATTGCCAAACATAGCGACATATTTGAACACAATAAAATAAATCACCGGCAATATGAGCATAACATACAGCTGCCAGTAACGGCTGAAATGGGATTTCAGATGGTTTTTTCGCATAAAAACTCCTTTTGCTGTTGGATGTATCCAATCTTGGATACTATACCGGAAACACTATCCCCTAAAGGCAAGCATGTCCGAGATAATATCGAAGCCGCATTCCTTAACCTGACTTGAGGCCGCCGCAGCGACCTCAGTCAGAAAGGATTTTAAATTGCTTTATTTTTTCATGTTGTCGTTGTAAATCTTTGCAAACTCTTCAATCTTCTTGTCTTTCATTTCCTGCACATAGGCATCCCAATCGGTTTCTATGCTTTTTTTGCCGGTGATGAAAGCATCGTTCCAAACCTCAAAGGCGTCGGACAGCGGGGTCTGCAGCAGGCCTGCTTCTTCAGCTGCTTCGTCGTTAAAGAGCGGAGATGGCGGGATAGGCTGGATAACATCGCCCATTTCGGCTACCGTTTTGTTGATGGCTGCATAGTTTTCATCATACTTGGTCATTTCGCGGGCGTTTACCCATACCATCTGGGTTACATCGCTGCCACAGCCGTAGGAGAGCTGCATTTCCTTATAGATGCCGTTCGGGCTGTTTTTGATATCGTCGCTGTATACATATTGGCCGTCTACTTTGGTGTAGGTTACGCCTTCTACACCTACGCACCAGATTTCGGCTGCTTCGTCGGAGAAGAAGATTTCGTCAATTTTGCGTACAACCTGTTCGAAGTCGGGGCGTTTTGCAGTGTTTGCCGGGAAGAGTACGCCGCGGCCTGTGGGGTTCTTCGGCTGGTGATGCGCGCCGGCAGGGCCTGCCAGTGCAGGATACATATTGAGGTTAAAGCCTTCTATTTTGCTTGCGCCCTCTACGCCGCCGATTTGATCATAGTAAGCATAGGTTGCCATAGCTTTGCCGGTAGCCAGTTTTTGGCTCCACATATCACCATCGATAGGATCTGCCATTTCGGGATCCAGGAGGCCTTCTGCATACAGCTTTGCAAGGAAGGATACATAGGTCTTGTATTCCTCGCTGATAGCGCCTGCAAAGTATTCCTTTGTGTCGTAGTTCCAGGACAGGGTGTTGGTGCCGGATGCGCCGTTTTTGCCAAGGCTGATACCGAAAGCAGGCATGGTCATACGATAGAGTACGCGGGGACCTGCCAAAATGGTGAGCGGATAGCTGTCCGGATTGTCCTCTTTATAAGCCTTTAAGATAGTATAGAGGTCGTCATAGGTCTTTGGTGCTTCCAAGCCCTTGCTTTCAAGGTAGTCCTGACGCAGAATCAAACCGCCGTCATAGAAAGGAACGTCGAACAGACTTGGGAGATAATAGCGTTTGCCGTCGGCAAGGTTCAACGCGTCTACATTTGCTTTCAAACCAAAAGCTTCCACTTTGGCATTGAAATTTGGTGTGAAGTCGGCATAATCGGAAATCGGCACAATGGCACCGTTGAGCGCCAGGCTTGCATTCTCGCCTACCGTACCCTGATACAGGATAACGTCGGGGGCGTTATTGCCGGTGTTCAGCGCCAAGCTGACCTTGGTGGCATAGTCGGCAATCGGGATAATTTCAAACTGTAAATCCACATTGTATTTTTCTTCAATGGTTTTTACGGTCAGCCAGTCTTCTTTAAAAGGCAGGGTTGCGTTATCGGAGTAATACAGTGAAATTTTGAGTGGTTCTTCGGCGATGGCCGGCATGTTTACCATACCCAGCAAAAGCATCATACAAAGAACGAAGCTAAGAATTTTTTTCATAAATCCTCCAAACTGTTTATTTGGTGTAAACACCATAATTTACAGTAATAGTATCACTATCATAAATGGATGTCAAGGAATACGATTTACCATTTTCAACCATTTTAGTGCTTTTTAATATAATTTTGTGAAAAACTTTGCAATCTGATGTGCTACGCAAAATATGAAAATACTTTTTGCAAATACACATATAAGGGAATGGTTTTTGACCGTTTGACGTTCGAGCAGACGGCAAATTATCTGCGCTATCTCCTCCTGCACAGCATCGTATACGCCCGGTTTAACGTGTTATAGATCAGCTGCTGAATCCGCCTCTTTCGTTTAGTAATATGTACTTAACTTACAATTTTGGTACTATAACATACATAATTTGATTGACAGAAAGGGAAGATATTGTATAATATTGGTACGGGCAAATACATATTATTTTTGTTTCTTTATTATTTAGGAGGAAAAATGAAAAAATTACTTTCTGTTCTGCTGGTACTCGTACTGGCCGTGGGCTTGATCCCATCTGCATTTGCTGTAAACGAAGACGTAAGCGGCAACCTCATGATCTACACCTCCATGTACCCCATGGTAGTGGACGCTATGAATGCCGCACTGAAAGCGGAGTTCCCCAACCTTAAAGTAGAATTTTTCTATGCCGGCACCGGAAAGATCCAAGACAAGGTAGTTGGCGAAATGGAAACCGGCACACTGGGCTGCGACATGATGTTGGTAGCCGACCCATCCTACGCCATCGAGTTGAAAGAGGGCGGCTGGCTGCATGCTTTTGAAGCCGAAAACAAAGACAAACTCACATTCGAATTCGATGCTGAAGGCTACTGGTATCCGGTTCGCGGCAGCGTAATGACCATGGCATACAATCCGGAAAAGAAAGATGCCGCCGATCTACCGAAGACACTGAAAGAATTTGCCGAAAACGAAGCGCTCAAAGGCAGAACATCCATGAGCAATCCGCTCACCAGCGGCACCGCACTGGTTGCCATATCCGCACTGAAGGACAAGTACGGCTATGAATATTTTGACGCACTGGGCAAAAACGCCGTGGCCGTAGAGAGCGGATCCACCGCCGTCAGCAAGCTGGAAAGCGGCGAATGCGACGTCATTATGATTCTGGAAGAAAGCATACTGCAAAAGCGTAAAGACGACGGCAGCAAGATCGCCGTTATTTATCCGGAAGACGGCAGCATCATGGTGCCTTCACCGGTGATTATCATCGACGAAACCAAAAGCGCCAACGTAAACACCGAGGCAGCCGAAGCCGTAGCCAACTGGCTGCTTGGCGAAGCCGGCCAAAAGGTTATCGTAGACGGTTTTATGCACTCCGTATTAAAAGACTATCCGGATGCCCCCTTTGATTCTATCCCCACCACGGAAATCATTGAAAAAGCAATGGCAGTAGACTGGGTAGCCACCTATAAGAACCGTGAGGAGCTCCGCAACGAATTCCAAAAGAGAGTAACACAGGAATAATCCCCGCCCTATACTACCATAGCATTATGCCTGTTTTTCCGGCTGTGACAGCCTCACAGCCGGAAAAGGGATTTTCTTCCTATGCTATACGCTGCGTGCACACGCTTTTAAGATGATGCAAGCATTGTTTGCCTGCGCGTCGAGCACCCATGCACGCCGAAAATGCCGTATTCCCCGATTGCGAGCAAGGAATCGGCGTGTTCAGAAAGCCCCTAACACAAAGCACAGGCCTGCACCCCAGAAAACCATTGCACGATTTGCGCCGTATGTACTTGGCTTGGAGGTTTTCTGAACACGCCGAGGGAGCTTTGGCTCCCCTTTTATCATTTTAGTTTAAAAAGGATGAAGACGATGAAGCAACTACGAGAGGATCGCAAAATTGCAAGAAAATCGCAAACCTTATTGTTTTGCGTCTTTTTGCTTGCGATGGGCTTAACGCTGCTGGGTCTGCGCGGAATGGCACTCTACGAGCAGACCGAGTTTCACGAGGAGGCCGCTTTTTCCTATATTGCCAGAGCCAGCGCCACACTGGAAAAACAATATGAAAAAGACATCAAACCTCTTGTGAACGAAGCGCTGACAGAAAAAGTAGCCGCCGCATTGACACAAACATTCAGCAGAATCAGCAAAGAAGATCAAAGCGCCTATGTCGCAGCGCAGCGTTTGGAAGACCCTGCGGCAGATGCTGCCCACATTTGGAAGCAACTGCTTTTTGTCTATCAGCTGGATGCCCCGAAGGTAAAGGAGAGCTTTCGCAAACAAATTGTCTCCCTGCCCTCAGAGCAGCGTGCAGCCTTTGCAGCCGATGTCGCCGCTTATTTGAGCGGTACGAGCGAAACGCTCCCGGACATCGCCGCCGCATTGGTCGAATCCGCCTCTGCTGAAGATACCAACGCTTTCCTTTTACAGAGCATCCTGCTCAGCAGCAGCGAATCCGTAGACAGCGAGCTGGTAAAAAGCCTCAAAAAGAGCGTACGCTCCCCGCAAAGCAAAATGACCGCCGCCAAATGGGCAAGCGAAGGTACAATGAACAGCCTGACCGCGCTCACCGTGCGCTACGGTAAGACCTTTGTGCTACTCGCCTGTCTGTTGGCAGTCAATGTATTGATACTGCTGTTCAACTGCCTGCGCACCCACGACTGGTTCATCGATGCCAAGTGGATACTCATACTTGCCATTGTGGACTTCCTGCTGGTGTTTCAGGTGCTGCCCATGGTATACATGCTCATCAAGGCGTTTTTTCCGGAGGGCTCGTTTACCTTCCGCACATTTGAGCGTCTGTATGAATACAGTCTGAACCTGGAAGCGATGAAGACCACGCTCATCATTTCCTTCTTCACCATGCTATTCGGCGCGCTCATCGCCTTTCCTTTGGCATGGCTCATCGGCCGCACTGACCTCATAGGCAAAAAGTTTTTCCGCAGCCTGTTTGTTATTACCTACATGGTGCCGCCTTATGTAGGCGCCATGGCGTGGCTGCGTCTGCTCAACCCCAACGCCGGCACGCTGAATGTATTCCTGCGCCAGCTCTTGGGCATAAGCTCCCAGGTCGGCCCGCTGAATATCTACTCTGTCGGTGGTTTGATTTGGGTGCTGACCTGCTTCTACTACCCCTACGCTTTCATTACCATATCGCGCGCCATGGAAAAAATGGATCCTTCCTTAGAGGAAGCCAGCAAGATATCCGGCGCCAACCCTGTACTCACCGTATTTAAAATCACCCTGCCCATGATGATGCCTTCGCTGATTGCAGGCGCTTTGCTGGTATTCATCGGCGCGGCCAGCGCCTACGGCATCCCTTCGATCATCGGCGCGCCCGGCAAGGTGCACACCGTACCGACACGTATTGTCGAATATCTGGGATTGGGCAGCACGGGACTCAACGATGCCATCGGTATGGCGGTGTTCCTCATGCTGCTGTCCATGCTCATACTTTATGTAAGCGACGTATTTATCGCCAAAAAACAGTTTATCACCGTATCGGGCAAAAGCACACGCCCCACTATTGTAGAGCTTGGCAAATGGCGTATGCCGCTGACCATATTGGTAAGCCTCTTCTCCATACTGGTAATATTCATTCCCTTCCTGACCATACTGGAAACCTCGTTTAAGTTTGATCTGGGTAAGAGTTTGTGGGATCCCGGCAATTTTACCTTCAGCCAATGGAAGGAAATTTTCAGCCGCACCGAAACCATCGGTGCGCTGCGCAACTCCATCGTATACGGCTTCCTTGCCGCCACCATAGGCATTGTTGTGAGCATCGCCATGAGCTACCTGTTGCAGCGCACACAGATACGCGGCCGCAAAATTCCGGACTTCCTGATTACACTCGGATCTTCCACCCCCTCCGTGGTCATCGCGCTGGGACTTATTATGACCATGAAAGGTACATTCGGCGTCAACATATACAATACCTCGGTGATCATCGTGGTAGCCTACCTGCTTAAATATGTGATGATGGGCATGCGTACCGTCGTATCCTCGATGTCACAGATTCACCCGTCCTTGGAGGAATGCTCGCAAATCAGCGGTGCAAGCTGGTTCCGCACCATGTTTAAAATCACGGGGCCGCTCATCTTCCCATCCATCGCCGCCGGCTGGTTTCTGATATTCATCCCCTGCTTCTACGAACTGAGTATGACGACGCTGCTGTATTCCAACCAGACCAAAACCATAGGCTATCAACTCTATGAGTATTGGACCTTCCACAGCCAACCGCAGGCCAGTGCCATGGCGTTCGGCATACTGTTAATTGTAATCGCCCTGAACTATGTGCTCAATAAAGTGACGCGCGGAGAATTTTCGATATAGGAGTTTTGTATGGCAAAAGTAGTGATTAAAAATGTAGTAAAAGCCTTTGGTGACAATGTGGTTATCAAGGATTTTACCCAGGAGTTTAGCGATGGTCAGTTCATTACCTTGCTAGGCCCGTCCGGTTGCGGCAAAACCACTATGCTGCGCATGATAGCCGGCTTCGAAAAACCTACCAGCGGCAGCATCAGCATAGGCAGCAAGCTGGTAAACGACGACAAGGTGTTTATCCCGCCGGAAAAGCGCAATATCGGTATGGTGTTTCAAAGCTATGCCGTGTGGCCGCACATGACGGTGTATGAAAATGTCGCCTATCCGCTCACCATACAAAAAAAGAGCAAGGAAGAGATCAAGCAGGCGGTGGATAAGGTACTGGGTATTGTACATTTACGTCAATACGCTGCGCGCATACCCAGTATGCTGTCCGGTGGCCAGCAGCAGCGTGTAGCCCTGGCGCGCGCCCTGGTGGCAAGCCCGAAGCTGCTGCTGTTGGATGAGCCGCTTTCCAATCTGGATGCCAAGCTGCGCGAGAGCATGCGTTTTGAGATCAAAGAGATTCAGCAGAAGATGGGTATTACGGTGGTTTACGTAACCCATGACCAGACGGAAGCCATGGCCATGAGCGATAAAATCATATTGCTCAACAAAGGTATCATACAGCAGATAGGCGCACCCTCGGAGATATACAACCAACCCGTCAACCAGTTTGTATGCGACTTCCTCGGCAAGGTAAACTTTGTGAAGGCGACTGCCGCAGACGGCTGGCTGCACCTGAAAAACAGCGGGCAGAAGCTCGCCTATAAGGGTGACAAAACAGGCGATGTAGAGATTGCCATTCGCCCGGAAAACATCGGTATTGTAAAAGAAAACGGTAAGCTGAGCGGCGTGCTGCAAAGCGTATTCTATCTGGGCGACAGCTTGGATATGACGGTGGCTGTGGACAATATCAAGCTGCGCGTGATTATGCCGCCGGAGCATTACGAAAATCTTGCCGTGGGCGACAAAGTGGAGCTGGAGTTTAGCAAGAGCATCGTATTTGAGGACAAGGGCGACCTGGACGAACAACTGAGGATACAAACCTGATACCCTTATGATACGGCGTTTTGTATCGCTCCATCCTGTGACAGCATGAAGCCTGCTATAACAGAAAAACCCTCGCTATGTGTGTATAGACTGAAACCCGCATAGCAGTTCAGAAGCCCGGCAAAATGCGCGCCATGCGCAAAAAAGGCAATAAACAGGGCTTTATTAACATACTGCTCAATAGTAATATTTTTTGAATCCATTATTGCTGTATGAATGCATACAGCAATAATACAGAAAGCGAAGTGTATATATGATAGTAGACTCTAATGACTATTTAGAAATCGCATTGCGTGTGATACTGGCAACCGTAATCGGCGGCATTATCGGCATAGAGCGCGAGTATAAAAACCGCCCTGCCGGCATGCGTACCCATGTATTGGTTGCGTTGGGCTCCATGAGCATCGCACTGATGGAATCTCTGATTAGCTCCGGTCAATTTTTAGGCATGCAAAGCGGCCTATCCTTAAGCCTTGGCAGAGTATCCGCACAGGTGGTAAGCGGCATCGGTTTTCTGGGCGCAGGCACCATATTTATGAGCAAACGCAAAATAGGCGGGCTCACTACGGCTGCCAGCCTATGGTGTACAGCCTGTTTGGGACTTTTGGTGGGCTTTGGATTTTACTGGGTTGCCGTGGCCATATTTGTAATGATACTGATTACACTGACCTTTCTGCAAAGAATCATACATGTAAACGCCATCAAATCGCTGGAGGTCAAGTTTACCAATCGTGTGGAAACCATGCAGTTTATCAGCGACTTTTTTGAGCAATCCCACATCAAGGTGCTGGATATAGACTTCTACGTGGAAAATGCCGACGCCGGCAAAAAGCAGCCCACCATATACCGCAATATCTATACGCTGAAACTGCCCTCAAGCCTGCACTATACAAGCATCGTGGTACATCTGTCGGAATACAGCAACATACAGGCTGTACATACGAGGAACGTATAGCCCATGAATATCACCGACAAAAAACTATGGCTGCTGGATATGGACGGCACCATATATCTCGAAAACGAGCTGATAGACGGCGCCTTGGCGTTTTTGCAGCGCATACGCGAGAGCGGCGGACGCTATGTGTTCATCAGTAACAACTCCTCCAAATCGGTGGCGGACTATGTACAAAAAGTAAACGCTATGGGTATAGAGGCAGACGAGGACAGTTTTTTCATATCCAGCCAATCCACCGCGCTCTATCTGCAGCGAAATCATCCGGGCGCCAAAGTCTACGTAATGGGCACGAAATCCCTGCTCTGTGAGCTGCGGCGTCACGGTATAGATGCCGTCACGGAAAACACAGGCGATATTGACGTGGTGCTGCTGGGCTACGATACCGAGCTGCACTACCAGAAGCTGGTGGACATCTGCAACATCATGCAGGAGGATACGGTCTATCTGGCCACCAATCCGGATTTTGTATGCCCTGCCAAAAACGGCTACCTGCCCGACTGCGGCGCCATGGCCGTGATGCTGGACTATGCCGTACACCGCAAACCGAAGTTTATCGGCAAGCCGGAACCCTATATGATAGAAGATGTGCTCAACAAGTTTCACTTTGATAAAAAAAATGCTATAATAGTCGGCGATAGGCTTTATACCGACATTGCCAGCGGAAAAAACGCAGGTGTAGACTGCATCTGCGTGCTCAGCGGCGAGGCCACTATGGAGGATATCCAGAATTTTGACTGCAAGCCGGATTATATTGTAAACAGCGTGAAGGATATCACGATGTATACCGAATAAGGCAGCGGTTTTCCTGCGGAAAGGCGCAAACAGGATTTGCGGCAGGGATACTGCGGATTGCGGGCAAACGATAAAGAACATTCAAATTCACTGCAAAGGGGTAATATAATATGTACGCTGATATTGTCATCATCGGCGCAGGCGTCATCGGCTGTGCCATTGCCAGGGAGCTTTCCCGTTATGATGTGAGCATACGCGTATTGGAGTCAAGATTTGACGTAGGCGACGGCGCAAGCAAGGCAAACAGCGGTATCGTGCATGCCGGCTTCGACTGTGTACCGGGCACCAATAAGGCAAGGCTGAACGTAGCCGGTGCCGCTCTGTATGAGGATTTGGCAAAGGAGCTTTCCGTGCCCTACCGACGCAACGGTGCTTTCGTTGTAGGCTTTGACGAGGACGATAAACAGGCCTTGGAACGCCTGCGGGAACAAGGCATCGTCAATGGCGTAGAGCAGCTTTCCATTATAGACGGAGAGGAAGCGCGCCGCTTGGAACCGCACCTGAACAAAGCGGTAAAGTGGGCACTGTACGCCCCGACCAGCGCCATTGTAAGCCCCTTTGAGATGAACTATGCATTGGCCGACCACGCCGCTATGAACGGTGTGGACTTCCGTTTGGAGACCCATGTGCATTCGCTGGACTATCAGGATGGACAATGGCTGATCGGCACCAACAAGGGTTATTTTACAGCGCATGTCGTGATCAACTGCGGCGGCGTATTTTCCGCCAGCCTGCACGCATTAATGCGCAAACAGGATGACTACAAAATCCAGCCTCGTAAAGGTGAATATTATCTGTTGGACAGACAGGATCCTTTGATGTTTGACCGCACGATATTCCAAACACCGAGCAAAATGGGCAAGGGGGTGTTGGTAGCGCCGACTGTGCACGGCAATATGCTGCTTGGCCCTTCCTCCACAGATGTGGACGACCCGCTGGATGTCAGCACCTCGTCCACCATACTCAACTATGTATTTGACAAATCCATGCTCACCTGGAGCGAGGCCAGCAAACGCACGGTGATTACCACATTTGCCGGTATGCGCGCCCATGAGGATAACGGCGACTTTATCATAGGCCGCGTCGATGGCATGCAACAAGCCTACGAAACTGTCGGTATAGAGAGTCCGGGACTTTCCGCCATGCCCGCAATTGCGCTGGAATTGTCGGGGCTGGTCGCGGAGGATTTGCACCTGCAAAAAAAAGACCATTGGGTCAGCATGCCGCCGCGCAAAACACCGTTTATCAATATGAGCACCGAGGAACGCCTGGCAGCCATTGAGGAAGACCCGCACTACGGCATCATGGTATGCCGCTGCGAGCAGGTCACTGAGGCAGAAATACGCGAATGTATACGCCGCCCTGTCGGTGCACGCAGTGTCGATGCGGTAAAACGCCGCTGCAGAGCGGGATCCGGCCGTTGTCAGGGCGGATTCTGCGGCCCCAGAGTGGTGGAGATACTCGCCGAGGAGCTGAACCTATCCGTGATGGACATCAGCAAATTCGGCGGCAAGAGCACCTATTTTGTAGGCACACTCAAAGATTTTGCAATTAAGGAGGGCGGCTCATGCAAGTAAAGCATATAGATGTATTGATTGTCGGCGGCGGCCCTGCAGGATTGGCGGCTGCCATCGCCGTGAAGGAAGCCGGCATAGACAATTTGCTCGTATTGGAGCGGGAACCGCAGCTGGGCGGCATACTGAACCAGTGCATACATAACGGCTTCGGTCTGCACCGCTTTAAGGTGGAGATGACAGGCCCGGAATACGCCCATAAGGATGTAGAGCGTGTAGAGGAGCTGGGCATACCCTATCTGTGCAACACCACGGTGTTGGAGGTCAGCCACAATCGTGAGGTGATTGCGGTCAGCCGTGAGCACGGTCTAATACAGTACCAGTGCGGCGCGGTCATACTCGCCATGGGCTGCCGTGAACGTCCCTGCGGCGCGCTTGCCATATCCGGCTCCCGCTGCTCCGGCATATTCAGCGCCGGCACCGCACAGAAGTACAGCAACCTTATGGGGCTTATGCCCGGCAAGGAGATCGTGATACTCGGCTCCGGCGATATCGGGCTCATCATGGCCAGACGCATGACATTGCAAGGCGCCAAAGTGAAGGCCGTAGTGGAAATCATGCCCTACTCCAGCGGACTCAACCGCAATATTGTACAATGTTTGGACGACTACGGCATACCGCTGTATCTGAGCCATACCGTCACCCGGCTGCACGGCAAGGAGCGGTTGACGGGCGTTACCGTATCGAAAGTGGACGCCAACAAAAACCCCATAGAGGGCACGGAGATTTACTTTGACTGCGACACCCTGCTGCTGTCTGTGGGATTGATTCCCGAAAACGAGCTGAGCCAGGGTGCAGGCGTCAAGATGTCTGCCATCACGAGCGGTCCCATCGTCGGCGACGACCTGCAAACCAATGTACCGGGCATATTTGCCTGCGGCAATGTGCTGCATGTGCACGACTTGGTAGACTTCGTATCACAGGAGAGCGCCAAGGCCGGCAAATGCGCCGTGAACTTTGTGCGCGGACAGACCCGGGCAGAGCATAAAACAACCGTGCTGGACGGCAACGGCGTGCGCGGCGTGGTGCCTCAATTTATACGCCTGACCGACGCCGAGCAGGCAGAAAACATACAGCTGATGTTCCGCCCCGACCGCATCTATGAGAACGTGCGCGTGGTGGTAAAAAACGGCGATCAGGAAGTGTACAGCGTGAAAAAGCGCATACTTGCCCCCGGCGAAATGGCAGATATCACACTGCGCAAGGACATTGTTGCAAAACTCTCGGATGCACCGCTTGTAGTGCACATTGTAAAAGGAGAATAACATGGAATTAACCTGCATCAGCTGCCCCATGGGCTGCCGCATGATTGTAGATGTTGAGGGCGACAAGGTTGTACGGGTGCGCGGCAATGCCTGCCCGCGCGGTGAAAAATACGCCCAGCAAGAGGCTGTCAGCCCCCAAAGAGTGGTAACAGCCGTAGTGAGCATCAAGGGAAGCGAGCTGCCGCTTTCGGTAAAAACCGACGGCACTATCCCTAAAGACAGGATTTTTGACGTCATGGTGGAGCTAAACGATTTGTTATTGGAAGCACCCATTAAAATAGGCGATATCGTATTGGAAAATGTATGCGGAACCGGTGTGAATGTCATAGCCACAAAAACGGTAGAATAATCCTCAAGCTTTTTGGGCTTTTAGCAATTATGCTGTTTGTATGCCCGCCTGCGCTGGCGGTGAAAAACTACCGGCACGGCAGTCGGGATGTGCCCAAAATCGCCATCACCATAGACGACTGCTACGACAAAGAGGTATACGAGGGTTTTCTGGATGTCGCCAAACAATACGGCATCAAGCTGACTTATTTTGTGAGCGGCATTGTCATAAAGGATGATTATAAGGCTTTGTTTGAGCGCACTTTTGCGGAAGGGCACGAAATTGGCAGCCATGGCTACCGCCATCGTGATATGCTCGAGTTTACCAACCAGCAAACCATCAACGAACTGCGGCTGTTTGAAGTCGCCATGAAGCAGGCGTTGGGATACGAGTACAAGCCCAGGCTGATACGCTTCCCCTACGGCGTGGCCGGCACCGGCGCCATACAC
>JBHADM010000041.1:0-4521 GCA_041855045.1 Bacillota bacterium
CATACAGGAGAACACTTCTTTTTAGTATTGCCTTATTGCAACATGGATTGTATGAATATATTTTTAGAAGAACTGTCTCAAAAATACAAAGAGGATATGATTCTGCTTATCTGCGATGGAGCAGCTTGGCATAAATCAAAAGAGTTACAAATACCGTAGAATATTCAGATAACACATATCCCACCATACACACCGGAGATGAACCCAATCGAATAAATTTGGAAACAAATACGAGCAATGGAATTTAGAAATGAACTTTTTCATTCTTTATCCCATGTAATTGACCGACTATGCGAAACTATCAACAAATTGACAAAGCCGATGGTTCGAAGCATTACTAATAGGGACTGGTTAGAGCGTATGGAATTTAACAGGTATTAGTATTAGATGGATTGATTGGCGATAGCAATGCACTCAACTATATTGTTTGCGCGGTACTTGGCATCGGGATGCGTATAGTCTGCAATCAGTACACAGTCTATGCCGGCATTTTTTGCCGCCATCACATCGCTGCTTACGCTGTCGCCGATAAAGAGAACTTCTTTTTTATTGCATATTCTAAAATCCTGCATTGCTTTTTCGAGCATCAGCGGGCTGGGTTTGGGTGCACCATAATCTTCGCTGATATAGAGCCTGTCGATGTAATCGGCTATGGGGCTGCCGCTTAATCTGCTGCGCTGTACTTCGGCAAAGCCGTTGGTGACAATGGCAATATGGCGCGCCTCACGCACCGACTCCAAAAATGATACGGCGCCTTCCATCAAATCTCTTCCTTGTGATATGCGATCCAAAAAATCTTCGCTCATCTCCTCAGCCAAGCTTTCATTGCCGTCTATGCGTTCCAGAAACAGACGGAACCGCTCAACGCGTAGAAATTGCGGCTGTACTTTGCCTTTTTCCAATGCATGCCACAGCTCCTCATTGGCTTTTAGATATGTTTTTATATGTTCTTTGCTCTCCTCTAATCCAAAACGCCGAAAACATGCCTTCAAAGAGCGCAGCTCCATCTGTTCAAAGTCCATCAGCGTGCCGTCCAAATCCAACAATAGCAGCTTGTATCGAAGCATTATACCACCTCCTGTATAGCGTCTATTATAGGGGAAATCTGTGGCTGTGTAAACACTGTGTCTGCCTGCATTTTCAGGATGTGGCATATGTGGTATAATAATATTATTATGATTCTTAGGAGTGTTGTCCATGTTTTCGAAATTGATGAACCGTTTTTATTACGGAAAAAGTGGTAAGTCGGATTATACCCAGGCCGATTTGCCGAAAAATCGGTTGGATTTGTTTTTTACAACCTTAAAGGTGCGATTTCCCTCGCTCTCTCTGCTCAATGTTGCCTATTTCGTGCTGTGGATACCTGCGCTGCTCATATTGATAAACGCATTCGTGACCTGGGCAAACAGCCTTGCAGGTATAAATGAGCTCATGCGCGATGCAGCAGATGCCGAAATTATTCGGCTCACCGGCGAATTTCGCGGCTATCAGCATGCGCTGATATTGGATACCTTGCTGAAGCTGTTTCCGGCCATACTGATCACAGGGCCATTTACTGTGGGTATTGCCTATAACCTGCGCAACTGGGCAAGGGACGAGCACGCCTTTATGTGGAGTGATATCTGGGACAGCATCAAACAGAATTGGAAACAAGCAATCGGCGTTTCTGCTATCAGCGGTCTGATGCCGCTTATCGCCTATGTGGGTTTTGTATTTTACGGAGATATGTCACAAAACAATGTTCTAATGGTGATTCCGCAGGTCTTGGTGCTGCTCGCTGCCCTGATATGGGCGCTGGGCACAATCTTTTTCTATTATCTGATTGTGAACTATAATCTGCGCTTCCGTGATGTATTGCGCAACGGCGTGCTGCTTAGCATTGCAAAGTTCCCCAAAGCACTGGGTATTAAACTGTTGCACCTATTGCCCATAGCGATGGGATTGGGGTTGAGCATGATCGTGAACATTCAGGTGGGTATACTGTTTATACTGGCTTTCTATGCCATTATCGGCTTAGCATTGAGCAGATTCATCAACGCCAGCTTTTCCAACGCTTGCTTTGAAAACATCATCAATCCCCGTATTGCCGGCGCGCCCACCGATGTGGGACTGCGTTCCAAGGAATATGCCGAGCTGGATAAGCAGCTGGCAAGCATAGAAGAGGAAGAAGACGGCGTATATATCCACGTAGAGGATAAAAAATAATGTATCAGGATTTTGCCGGAGTATATGACCGGCTCATGCAGGATGTTGACTATGTGCAGTGGGCAGACTATTATATGCGGCTGCTGCAGACGCATGATGCCAAGGCGGCTCGCATTGTGGAGTGCGGATGCGGTACAGGTTCTTTAACCCGGCATTTTGCCAAATGGTATCATGTTACCGCAATAGATTGCAGTGAGGATATGCTGCAGATTGCCTGTGATAAACTGGCCGACTGCCCCAATGTACAGCTTAGCTTACAGGATATGCGCTGCTTCCAAAGCCATGGCGAACAGGATGCCGTGCTTGCGACCTGCGATGCGGTCAATTATCTGCTTAATGAAGACGATGTATTGAACTTTTTTCATTCTTCCTACAAGGCTTTAAAAACAGGAGGCATGCTTCTCTTCGATATATCCACTCCGCATAAGCTGTTTTGCGTTTTGCCCGGCGTACCCTGGGTGGACGATGCAGAAGATCTAAGCTACATCTGGCATAATGAGGTAGAAGACAGTGTGCTGCACATGTATTTGAGTATATTCTGCAAAGATGGGGATGTCTACCATAGGATAGACGAGGAGCAGACACAGACTTGCTTCCCCAAGGAGAGATACATCGCAATGCTTACACAAGCAGGCTTTGGCAATATTCGTATATTTGGAGACCAAACGTTGGAACCGCCTGCCGAAACGGAATACAGATATCATTTTACCGCCATAAAGATGGCATAGGAGTAACAATTTGATAAACCCCATATTAAAACAGGACAGAATTACTTTTGCCAGCCTGGAAAATGGCGAGGCAAGCATTATATTTATTGAAGCGACCAATACTGTGGCAAAGGCTGCCGCTATCCATCAGACCACAGCAGTCTGCACCGCTGCACTGGGACGCACGCTCATCGCCACAGCCATGGTTGCCGCACGCATTAAGGATGACAATGCTTCCGTTACCGTCAGTGTCAATGGTGGCGGCCCTATAGGAAAAATCACTGCCGTATCCAACGGCAAGGATGTCAAAGCTACCCTCGGTGTCAATCGTTTGGATATACCCTTGCGGGAGGATGGCAAGCTGAATGTTGGCGCTGCCGTCGGTAAGGATGGTTTCCTTACCGTGGTGAAGGACTTGCAGATGAAAACCCCTTATGTAGGGCAAACAGAGCTTATCAGCGGCGAGCTGGGGGAGGATTTTGCCTATTATTTTGCCACCAGCGAGCAACAGCCCTGTTTGGTGTCGCTGGGCGTATTGACGCATGAGGAAACCGTGCTGTCTGCAGGCGGCATCATGATTGCCCCCATGCCCGGTTGCAGTGAAAAGACCCTGCAAAACCTGGAGATGCGTGCCATGTTTTGTGCCGACATCAGCCGCGAATTGACATTCGACCCGGCGGAAGACTTAATACACCGTTGGTTTGAGGGCATGCATCCTGAAATTTTGGAGTCCCAACCGCTGCATTACCATTGCAACTGCTCCCGATATAAGATGGAGTCTGCATTGATTTCCCTGGGGCAGAAGGAACTGCAAGGAATCTTGGATGACGAGCAGGAGGGCGCGGAGCTTGTCTGCCATTTCTGTCATAAAAAATACCAGTTTACAGATGACGACATACGCAAGCTCATGCAGCAGGGCAGTCTGAAAGGAGAATAACATGGGCGAAAACACGCTATATCACTTTGATGAACTGCAGCAAGATTATATTAACAGCCATATCAATATTGAAATGTATCGGCACTTAAATGAAGAAGCAAAGTTGGAAAAAGCCTACCACGATGCCATGCATTTGGCAGAAGAGTTCAAACACAGCAATTTGCCGGAACTGGGAAACAAGAGCCCCTATGATTTTTTCGACAGTATGCCTACATACAGCTTGATTGAGGAGTATATCGCCTATTTCTACGAGTATGAAAGCGCACCGGATGTGCTCAATGATGTGCTCACACATCGCAAAGACAGCGAACAGGAGCTGCTGATGATTGTACAGGATGAGTTTCGCGACATCGCTCTGCGCATGAATACCATAGCTTTGCTGGAAGATATGGGCAGTCTTTTGCCTGTGCAATATTATATAGCGCTGCAGCTGTCCCGCGCGCAGACGGATGAACTGGCAGACCGCGCCTTTGAAGCCCTGCGCGCCATGCCGCAGGAAGCGGTGCAGGAGCGGATGTTATCCGCATTTGAAAGCGCCAACGAAGCCGGCAAGGACGCCATGCTGGAGGTGCTTGCGCAGCCTGGTTGTGACAATAAGGTATTTCAGCATGCTCTCAATCGCTTTGTGAATGCAAAAAAACAAAAAGAAATTTTTGCCTATTATTTAGGCCG
>JBHADM010000042.1:0-5589 GCA_041855045.1 Bacillota bacterium
CAGAATCAAACTCTTGTGTTTAAATTCTTTTGTGCACTTCCGTACACCAGCTCAAATACTCTTGACTGTCGTTTATTCGCTATCTTTCTCTCTTCTGTATCGTTTTCAAGGTTCGTGTCGTCTCGCTGACGACAAAATTAATATTAGCACAGTCAATTTTCACTGTCAATATATTTTTTGCACTTTTTAGGGAATTTCATGTGTTTTTTTGAGGAAAAATCATTTAGCGAACATTTATTCCGTTAATTCAAAATATAGTTCGTTTTATAACGAATAATAGTTGTTTTTCGAAGAAAAATACTACGCATTATTTCGGACGCAATATGTAGTATATTGAACCAAATTTTCTATCATTATGCAGTATATTTCTTTATTGTTTAACCCTTTGAAGAGCTTTCCACAAAATATGCTGTTCCTGTCCCTTATTAGCCACTATATGCTTCTCACTATTCCCCAACAATCATAACTGCTTGCAACGCAGCATGCTTCTCTACAGTTTCTTCTTTAATCAGCTCCAGGGCAACACTGCACAGCTTTTGATACAAATCCTCAAATGCAATGCTGGCTTGCAGTATTCCTTGATTTTGAAGGGTTTTTCCTCCCGCTGCTCCATCGAATCCGTCCATACCGAAAAACAACAGGTTTTCAACACGCAATTGTTTCGCAGCCAAGTATGCTCCGTATGCCTTCTGATCATCTACAGCAAGAATCATTCCTGCTTTACGTTCTGATACGATAAAATACTTCATGCTGTTTTCCGCTTCGTTTCTATTGCCGCTGACGGGCAGCTCATACCACGGATACTCGCTTTGTTCCAGCACCTCCAATATAGCTTTTTTACGCTGCTGCGCAACATTGTCCTTTTCATCACCTGTTAAAAGCACGACACCTTCCTTTGCCTGGGGGAATTGCAGGGCGTACTCCGCAATCATTCTTCCTGCCGCAATATTGTCGTATTCTATCAAGGCGTTCGCAAATGCTGCCGCACGGTTTTCATGCAGAATAATCACAGGCAGATTGCTATGAATACGCTGCAGAGCGTCCTTCACTGCATCCTCCCAGATGGGCGACACGACTAACACATCCACCCCGTAGTGCAGCATCTCCTCCATGTCTTTCACCTGCTGCTCTGCACTGTTCTGCGACTCTTTGAGAAGTATGTTCATATCTTCAGGAATATCCTTGCCATGCTTGATTTGTTGAATAAGCCATGCATTGCGCGGCATCGTTGAGTTCTCCAAAACGACTCCCACAACATACCGATAACCTTGCTTTTCTTCCGCCTGATTATCAAACACGGAGTAGAGCGCGCTGAAGAGTAAAATAAGGAATAGTGCGGCTATCCATTTACGTTTTTTCATACTGAAGTTTCCTTATAATATTTAGGGGATTTGCCGGTATAGTTTTTAAATGCGGCAGAAAAGTAATGCGGATTGGAATACCCTACCATTTCTGCCACCTCGTACAAGGCATATTGCCCCTGCGTTATCAGGTCAATCGCAGTTTGTATACGGATTTTCGTCAGCCACTCCACAAAACTTGCTCCCGTTTCTTTTTTCAGCTTACGCGACAGCGTATCGGGATGTACCAACAATTCTTTAGCGACCATGCTCAGATCCAAATTGCTATCGGAATAATTATTTTTTAGAATTTGCAGGCATTCGCCAATGAGAGAACTGTTGTTTTGATCCAACATAGGCAAGACTTCCATATTGGTAACGGCCTTTTCCATTGCCATGCGCAACTCCGATTCCTGCAAAGGTTTTAGCAGATAATCCTGTACCCCAAGAGAAATGGCCTGCCTTGCATAATCAAATTCATGAAAGCCGGAAATAATGATGATCTTCGCATTTTGTTTTTGCCCTTGCAGAGCGCGAATAAAGTCAAGCCCGGAGAGTTTTGGCATACAGATATCCGTAAGTATCACATCGGGCTGCAGCACCTCCGCCATGGCAAGGGCTTCCTTGCCATTTTTAGCACTTCCCACAAGCTGTAAAGGCAAATGAAAACCTTGCAGCATCTGTTCCAAACCTTCTCGAATCATCTGTTCGTCATCCGCAATCAATACCTTTATCACGCTTATTCCACCTCCTTGTACAGTATATCCAACTGCGCCTGGGTAAAACCCTCGGCGGTCTTTTTATACTGCAATCCGCTGCCTTTGGCAAAGGTATGCCACAGACGCCTGCCGATATTTTTTACGCCGAATCCTCCTGTCCAATCCTCCCAGTTGTTGCTGCGCAAACTTTCATTGAGGCGTTCCATCAGTTCATCGTCTATTCCTTTGCCGTTGTCCTCCACGATGATGCGAATACCACCAGGGATTTTGGATGCGGTAATCTGCAATACAGACTGCTCGTTATCCGACTCCTTTATACCATGATACAGGCAATTTTCTACCAAAGGCTGCAGACACATGCGCGGAATCAGTGCAGAGCCGGTATCCTCATCGCAATCAATACGATATACGAACAGGTTTTGATAGCGCATGCTTTGGATATCCAAATAGCTTGACACCATACTCAATTCCTCGCGCAGTGAAATCAGTTCCTTCCCTTTGCTGAGGCTTGTACGGAAGAAACTGCTCATGCGTTCAATAACATGAATGATCTCGCCCGCTCCATGTTTACGCGCCATCCATGCAATCATATCCAGAGTATTATAGAGAAAATGCGGCTTGATCTGCTCCTGCATAACCTGCATCTCTGCCTCACGCTTCTGCTTTTGCTCTTTATATACCAAGCGCAACAATGATTTTATTTTTACTGTCATAGTATTGAAGGCATTGCCTAAATCCTGTACCTCGTTATCACAGGGTTCTGCAAAGCACACGTCCAAATTGCCTTTGGACGCCAGTTTCATCAGCTCTGCCAACCTGCGCAGCGGCTTTGTAAAGCGATCCATGAAGTAGGCAGAAAGCAGCAGTGCCAGTACAAACACAAATACAGCAACAAGGATATTCGCTTTGAATATGGAAAACAGCGCCGAGTTTTGCCGGGCAACATCGTATACGCCTACAATCGTAAAGCGCTTATTTTCAAACTGATGATAAACGAGATGATACAAGTTTCCCAATATGCTCGCGCTGATAATGCCTTCGCTGTCCTGTCCAAACCATTCCGGTTTGATGCGGTATACAATGCGGTTTGAGGGGCTGAGCAACACATTGCCCTTGTCGTCCATCAGGAAAAAGAAATTGTTGCTGTCGGGCTCCAAGTCACGATAAAGTGCCTTTAAATCCTGCAGGGAAACATCCATGAGCAGTACACCTATACGCTCTGTGTCCGACTCTATCGCCTTGGCGATGGAAATATAGCTTTGATTGTCGTAGGTTTTCCAACTTTGCAGATTCCTGGCCGCATTATAAAATTCATAGAAAAATCCGCTATCGCGCTGCATGGTCTCGTAAAACCAGGGTTCCTCCGCAAAGCTGTCGTTCACCATACGGTAAGAGTCGTTAGACAGATATTTTTTACCGTCTGCCGCCACCAGCACCATGTTCAGGTATTCGGGATAGAGTGATTCGTAGTATAAAAAGAGATCCCGCACAAACTTTTCGTCCTGCATATCATAGTCGCTGCCGGGATGCAGCCAATGTTTCACGCTCTCGTTGCCGGCGAGCAACTCCATGCTGCGCTCCACAGACTGTATCTTGATGGCAAAGGAATTGCTCAACTGCCGCTGCAGCTCCGTCATATATAGCAACCTGTCCTGCTCCATGGATCGCCGATAAAACACGTTGCCCAGACCAGTCAGGACAGCGATCAACAAAAAAATAGTAATGAAGTTGAGCAATATCAGTTTTTTTCTCATATTGGATTTTCACAAGCTACTGTTTTCAAACAAAAGGATAATGCAGCGATATGGGTATATTTTTTTATTGTATTTATTGTTTATTATTATACTATGATTTATAGATTATACACAATGCAAAAGAGGTTCAAGAACCATTACTCAATATATATAAGAAACCGATAAGGCGCAGCATACGCTGCGCCTCTATACCGATTACATTAAAATTTGTACAACAGAGATATTACTGTCCGCCGTATTTTTTCAACAGTTCTGCCGCATTCTCGGGAATCACGATTTCAGACTTTAAGGTAATTACTTTTTCAAGTGTCTTGCCTTCTACCAGTAGCTCATATGCACTCTGAATGGCTTCCGCTCCGCCGGTAGGGTATACCTGTGTCATATTGATGCGGCCGTCGATAACACTCTTGATACCGCCGTCCGGTGTGGGCAGGCCGTCAAAACCAACAAACATGATATCTTTTTCACGGTCAGCCTGCTTGGCTGCGATGTATGCGCCCTCTGCCATAGGATCGTTCAGCGCAAGGAAAAGATCGATTTCTTTGTGGGTTTGGAGCATTTCTTCGGCGATGGTGATGGCCTTTTCACGCAACCAATCTGCATTGTTCACAGCAACGATTTCAATCTTCGGATTGGACGCAATGCCTTCGCGGAAGCCGTTGTCTCTGTCGATACCTCCGCTTGTACCTTCCAGACCTTTGATTTCGGCAACTTTACCGCCGTCTTTGAGCAATACGTTTGCCACATACTCGCCGGCAACACGACCCATATCTACGTTATCCGCGCCGATAAACTGGGTATAGGTGTCCCCCTGAATCTTACGATCCAAAAGAATAACCGGAATACCTGCTTCATAGGCTTCTTTAATAACATTGGTCAGTGGGATAGCTTCGTTTGGAGATGCGATAATCAAATCCACCTTGCTCTGAATAAAGTTCTGAATGTCCGCGATTTGCTTGGAGTTATCCTGCGCTGCATCCGCATAAATTACCTGGAATTCCGGATGTTGTGCAGCTGCCATCGCAATCTGGTCGTTCATGGCAACACGCCATGGTTCGCCTAAGTTACATTGGGACATGCCAATGACAAAGGTTTTCTTTGTTTCGGCTTTTGTACCGATATGAATCATGCTTACGGTTACCAGCAATACCAATACAAGTACCAAGAGTTTCTTCAAGTTGTTTTTCATTTGAAAGTCTCCTTATTATATATTATACGAACACAATATTCGTATGTTTCCGAGAGATTGACGGTTTAATCGTACTGGCGTTCCGACTGCATGAACACCGCCACGATGATGATAACACCCTTTACCATGAGCTGCAGGTTGGAGTTGACACCTTTCAACCCCAAAATGTTATCCAATAAACCCAGTATAATGGCGCCAACCAGCGTACCCACCATCGTACCCTTGCCGCCGGCTAAGGAAGTACCGCCGATGGCGCAGGCTGCAACGGCGTTCAGCTCGTAACCTATGCCTTCGTTCGGGCCGCCCTGGCTGATTTGCGCCGCATGAATCATAGCTGCAATAGAGGCCAGCATGCTGCACAGCATGAATGCAATCACTTTGATTTTATCTACATTGATACCTGCCAAATAGGAAGCTTTTTTGTTACCTCCCACGGCGTACAGATTTCTGCCGAAAGCCGTCTTGGACAGCACAATCTGAAAAATAATCAACAGCGCAAGAAATATGATTGCCGGCACGGGGATGACACCAAAGGCACGTGCCTGCAACACCTCAAAAGCGGGCGGCGCATAGCCCGGTCCATCACC
>JBHADM010000043.1:0-8909 GCA_041855045.1 Bacillota bacterium
CAAGGGCATTAAACTAATGATTACATCCACTCCTGGCGTGAGCAGCCAATGTTCGTTTATGAATAAGATGCGATGCATGAGAATAAACATTTGATCAAAATAGTTGGCTGTCAGTACTGAGATGACTATCGAGAAGAACATGAACAATGCCAAGCTGAGGAGATACTGCGAATATCTTTCTCGTAGAAGCTTTGCATACTTTTTCCAATGAAATACGGACAATGCAATAAATACAAAGAACAAAAACTCCATCCACAGAAAAATATTCCTTACATCTTTTAAATGCAAGCGCTCTTCTTCCGAAAAGTAGGTGGAGTAATCGATGTTTTCATAGACCACCGTGAAATTATCCGTCACCCCCAACAAATAGCAAGACAGAGCGTTTGCATAGCTTGCGGCCGCTTCTTTAGGAAGCGGGGTTTTATCAAAATCGCCGTGCTTCAAAAACAATTTTGTCATATTGCATACAAATGCGACCTGGCACAATACTGCAAACAATATCGCGGTGAGAAACACATAAAATGCCTGACGAAAACACTTGCTTTTCACTCTGTACTCCCCGCCAATGTAAACATCGCCCAAAGTGCTGCTATACTTTCTATTACAGGACAAGCGCGAATGCCGATACAAACGTCATTTCTGCCCCTCTGCTCGATTTCCACATCTTTTTTTCTGGAAATATCGACCGTCTGCTGCCGTAAGCCTATGGACGGCGTGGGCTTCATATCCACTAAAAAATAAATGGGCATTCCATTGCTCCTGCCTCCCAGTATACCTCCACAATGATTGGTCTTAGTTAAAATGGCATAATCTTCCGTATAGTAGAATGGGTCATTGTATTTGCTGCCGTAAACCATAGCGCTCGGACGCTCGCCAAACTGCACCGCCTTGACACCCGGAACTGCAAATATGCCTTGTGAAAGTATAGATTCTATGGACTCAAAGTGATTGCCGCCCAGACCGATCGGAAAATTATAAATTAAGCATTCTATGCCTGCGCTCAGGGAATCTCCTTTGAACTTTGCTTTTTCAATCAAATCCCGCGCCTGCAATTGGCTGCTGTCACGCAATAACGGCAAATCCAACATCTGACAATACAACCAATCATCAATATTAGGCTCGGCAATATCCATATCCTCATCGACCACATAACCGATGCTTTTTAATTTTGCAAGCACCTCGATATCTCGCAACAGCAAGTACTGTTTTGCAACGGCACCGGCATATACCAAACCCAAAGTCAGCCTGCCGGAGTAGCTTCCACCCCCGCGTAAATCTGCAAAACCCCCGGATGCAATATTGGCTGTGTAGTCAGCATGCCCCGGTCTTGGAATATGGTTTCGTGTATCCTCCGACTGCTCGGCATCTACATTTTTGAATATTACACAAAGGGTTTCACCTGTGGTTACACCCTTATGTATTCCACTGAGCAGAATGGGCTCATCTGCTTCCACGCGAGCAGTTGTGCCAATGGATTTTGCTTTTCGCCGTTCCAGCATTTGCATAATCATGCTCTCGTCTATGCGAATGCCCGCCGGAATATTACGTACGCTGATGCCGACAGCTTCCCCTCTCGACGTGCCGAAAAGGCTGATATTATCCCATATACTCATGATTCACCTCTATTTTTTGATAGTCCTCCCAAAAAGTCGGGTAGGATTTTCTAACAGCGTCTTTATCCTGAATATGGCATGGACGCATACAGTTGAGCTGGGCTATGGCAGCGAGCATCACCATGCGATGATCCTGCCGAGTTTCCAGGGAAATCCCGCCGCACCACCGTTCTTTTTTACCTTTGATAAGGATACGGTCTTTTTCTGTCTTTACATTGGCTCCTAATTTTCCCAATATGTTAGAAATACCCTCCAGTCTGTCGCTTTCTTTGTATTGCAAACGCCCTACATTGTACAGTATACTTTCCCCTTCCACTTGGGTGAGCACCAGAGTGAGAAAAGGTACCATGTCCGGAATGCTGTCACAGTCCACCTGCACGGGTTTCAACCTTTCTTTTATGATTTCGTTTATACTGTTTACTTGATAACCAATCCGGCGGAGTATATCCATGCACCGACTGTCGGGCTGTTTTTCGGTAAAACGGCCTCGTATCGTTACGTTATGCCCCAGCGCTTTGGCCGCTATAAAAGGTACGGCGGAAGACCAGTCCGAGGAAATATCTATATTTGCAGCATGGGCTTTAGTAGCATCTATATGCAGTATATTTTCCTGCATTTGTATATTTACGCCAAATTGGCGAAGCATATCTATGGTTAACTGTACATACTGAAAGGAAGGGATATTTTCAAACTGTATGGCGCTGACCGCAGCGTGTGACGAAAGCGCCAAGAGCAAGCCCGAAAGAAACTGTGACGAACAGCCGCCTTGTGTTACATAATTTCCCGGTAATATTTTCCCTTGGCATGTCATTTCTGCAGCGCCACATGCAAACCGTATATTCTGTTCTTCAAAGAGTTTCAACAACATATCCATCGGACGCGCCGCCAGCTGCTCATCATAAGATACTTGCGCTTTGCCATGCACCGCCAGCATCAAAGGCAAACCCATGCGCAGTGTAGTAGCCGAGGAACCTACATAGGCAGCGCATGACGCTTTTCCTCCGCTTGTCCACGCATCTCCATACGGCCTTGCCCCCATGGCGACAGCAAAACGTTTGGCTGCTGATACATCGTCATTTTCCGGTAAATTTGTAATGTTTGCAGAATAAACCGAAGCCAAAAGCAATGCGCGCTGCGCCTCGGATTTAGACCCTTTTATTTCGACTTCGTGCTTCATACATACCTCATTAAAACCTTATTTATATAGTAAAATGACAGCTTTACTTTGTCAAGCCTGCAGGTCTGTTCAGCTTTACAGATTAGAGTGGATGTGATAGTATATAGTCGTATTTCATTAAAAATGATAAGGAGTATTTCATGCGTATATATCTTGATGCCATGGGCGGTGACCATGCGCCAAAATCAACCGTAGAAGGCGCGCTTTGGGCACTGAAAGAATATCCACAAATCACCGTTGTTTTGGGAGGCGTGGTAAGTGAGATAGAGCAGCAGTTACAGGGTAAGGATTATGATAAAAACCGTTTGGAAATAGACGATTGCCCCGATTTAATCAGCAATGAGGAATCACCTGTGATGGCTGTACGCCGCAAATCCAATTCCGCCATTGTAAAAGGTATGCTCGCCTTACGCGACAAACAGGTAGATGCGTTTGTATCTGCCGGCTCCACCGGTGCCGTACTTGCCGGCGGGATGTTTCGCTTAGGCCGTATCAATGGCATTGAACGCCCTGCAATTGCTCCTTTGATGCCGCATGGCAATGGTTTTTTTCTATTGATTGACTGCGGGGCCAATGTGGATTGTAAGCCGCATCATTTGTTACAGTTTGCCCATATGGGAGAAGCCTATATGAAAGGTGTAATGGGTATAGAACGCCCAAGAATCGGTTTGATAAATAATGGCGCGGAAGAAGAAAAGGGGGATGAGCTTAGAAAGCAAGCCTATCCTCTGCTCAAAAACAGCAGTTTGAACTTTGTAGGCAACATAGAAGCCAGATACATTTCGGCAAACATAGCCGATGTACTTGTTTGTGATGGCTTTACCGGCAATGTGGTGTTAAAGTTTATGGAAGGATTGTCCAAACAATTACTTACCATGATTAAAGCAGAGCTGATGAGCAGCAACATCACCAAAGTCGGTGCTTTGCTCGCCAAACCGGCATTCAACAGGCTTAAGAAAAAACTCGACTATAAAGAAGTCGGAGGCGCGCCGCTGCTGGGTGTAAACGGATCCGTTATTAAATCGCATGGTTCATCTGATGCCAAAGCTATATTCAGCTCCATCCGGCAGGCAGTCAAAATGATTGAAGCAGATGTACCCGGCTTAATAAAACAATATATTACATCCGAGGAGGACATAAAAGAATGACACTTGACAAAGTAAAAAGTATGCTTTCCAAGCAGCTTATGGTAGACGAAGCCAGCATTACCCCTGAAAGCAGATTGGTTGAAGACCTGAAAGCAGACAGCGCAAATGTGATGCTGCTGATAATCGAGCTTGAAAACCTGTTTGATATTGAGGTGGAGGATGATGCCATACTGACCCTGCGTACTGTAAAAGACGTAGTTGATTACGTAGAGAAGGCACAATAACATTCCTTTTATAGAAAAGCCTGTTATATGCGCTGAACCGTAGAAGTCTGATGACAAAGCAGACATTTATGCGACCATATGATACGCAATGATGATATATTACATATGTTTTTTTGCAAAATATTGCTTTCAATCTTTTTCTACATAATACAACGCATAGGTTTTTCGCAGCATATTCAAATACTATCTGTTGGTTTGAGTGAAGCAGGTAGTATTTTTGCGCATATCACTTGAAAAATATTCCGCAAGGAAATAAAATATTATGGTTGTTTCTCCATGCCCGACAAATCAAAAAAATAGGATGTACAGAATGAATCGACTGCAGCAGAATATAGGATATGAGTTTAAAAATAAACAGCTTTTGGAACTCGCCCTAACCCATCCCTCCACAAGAGTCAATAACAACCGACTGGAAGATAACCAAAGGCTGGAGTTTTTAGGAGATGCTGTATTGCAGTTGGCAATCAGTCAGTATTTATATGAAAAATATCCGGAGTATGACGAAGGAAAGCTGACCTCCATCCGTACCAAAATGGTTTGCAGAAGTGCATTGGTTGCCATGGCAAAAGCATTACAGATAGGAGATTGCCTGATTTTAGCCCAGGGGCTGGAAAAAATGGGCGGCAGAACGAACCCGCATAACCTTGAGGATGCAATCGAAGCAGTCTTGGGCGCAGTCTATCTGGACGGCGGTTTGGAAAGCGCAGTACAGGTGTTGCGAAACATCAATCATAAATACCCTTATCTGGAAAAAATCGGGATGCAAAACAGCAAGGGAGCTTTGCAGGAATATCTGCAGTCCCGCAAAATGGAACTGCCTGAATACATTGTTCTGGAGCAAAGCGGACCTGCCCACGATGCAAAGTTTACCGTAGCTTTGTACATAGAGGGCGATCAAATATGCAGTGCACAGGATAAAAGCATCAAAGCAGCCGAGCAAAAAGCAGCGCAAATCGCCCTGGAATGTTTGCAGGACAAAGGAGTATGAGTACATGAGGTTAACGAAGCTTGAAATAACCGGGTTTAAAAGCTTTTGTAACAAGACAGAAATATTGTTTCCCAAAAACATTACCGGCATTGTAGGACCAAACGGATCCGGTAAAAGCAATATTGCCGACGCCGTGCGCTGGGTGCTGGGTGAACAAAACCCCCGCCTGCTCCGCGGCGGTAAAATGGAAGATATTATTTTTAACGGTACACAAAAACGCAAAGCGGTAAACTTCTGTGAAGTCTCTCTTTTGTTTGACAACGAAGATAAAATACTCCATCCCGATTACAGCGAGATCATGATCACACGCCGCGTATACCGAAACGGCGAAAGTGAGTACGAGATTAACAAAACACCCTGTCGCTTGAAGGATATCATTGAGATGTTCAGTGATACTGGTATTGGCAAGGAAGGATATTCCATCATAGGTCAGGGAAAAATCGACGAGATTCTATCCCGTAAAACGGAGGATAGGCGCGCCGTATTCGAGGAAGCCGCCGGAATATCCTACTACAAACTGAAAAAACACGAAGCAGAGCTGCGACTCAGCCACACCGAAGAAAACCTGGAGCGTATCAATGATATTGCCGATGAACAGGAACGTTTGCTTGGCCCCCTGCAAATACAGGCGGAAAATGCCAAAAAATATCTAACGCTAAGCGAACAGTTAAAAGTATTAAGCTGCGCATTATTTTTGATAGACTATGACAGTCTAAGCGCACGTGAGGAAGCCACCAAAGACAATATCAACGAGGTAAACAATAAAATTGTTGCCTTCGATATTGATTTGGAGGAGTTGGGTAACGAGCTGGATAAACAGCAAGCTTTATCACAGGAGTTGGAAGAATCCTGCGCATTGGCAGCTGAACATACTATACTGCACCAGCGAGAACTAAGCGGGCTCAGAGAACGCTTGATAGACACAAACACACGTTTGGAAAACGCTGACATTAACTGCGTACGCTTGCGGACGGAAATGCAGGATTTAAAAGAAAAGGAAGAACTGCTTAAAAACTCGATAGACGTAGAAAACATCGCCAAAAAGGATGCCGAAAATAAGCTTATCGAGATTACCAAAACGCTGCGCAGCATGGAAGTTACCTTTGATAAGGAAACGGAACTGCAGGAAAGCCTCAGCATTGAAATCGAAGAAAAAAAGGCGAAGATTATTGAAAGCATGAATGCGCTTTCCAAAACCGAAAGCGGTAAAAGCAGGCTGCTTGCAATCAAGGAGCAAATGATTTCACGCATTGCGGAATTTGAAAACAGCAAGCACAAACTGAGTGAAGCAAACAAATCCTTTGCAGCACAGTTGGCGGAAAAACAGGCGAATTTTGATAAAGAAAACGCCGTACTGCAGGATTTGAAAAACAAAACCGCAAATGCCGCACAAAAACTGGAACAACAGATATTAGAAATCCGTACACAGCAAAAAATCAGCTTTGACCTGACGCAGGAGTTTAATAACAGCAGCACCCGCTACAAAACCATGCAGGACATGGCGGAAGAATACGAAGGCTACTCCCCTGCCGTAAAAAATGCCATGAGTACCGCCAAGCGCAAACAGCTCAAAGGTGTTTACGGTACGGTGGCAAATGTACTGAAAGTACCGCAGAAATACGAAACAGCTATTGATATGCTGCTGGGAAGCGCCCTACAAAACATCATTACCGATGACGAAAAGGACGCGCAAGTATTGATTGAAGAGCTGCGCGCCAACAAAGCGGGGCGTGCGACTTTCCTCCCCATCAGTTCTGTGCAAAGTATGACCTTGCATGCTGGTGAACAACAATATTTGCGCAGCAAAGGCTGTCTGGGTATAGCCAGCGAATTGGTAAGCTATGACAGCAAATTTAAGGGCGTCATAGAAAACCTGCTGGGACGCACGTTGATTGTCGAAAGTTTGGATGACGGCATCGCTATTCGAAAATCCGGAAGCAAATTACGCATAGTCACCCTCTTGGGCGATGTCATGCACAGCGGCGGCTCCATGACAGGCGGCTCGGTAAAAAGTACCGGCAGCAGCTTTCTATCCAGACAGCGCCAGCTGGAGGAGCTCCGGCATCACATAGAACAGTGCCGCGCAAAACTGGAGAAAACCAATGCTCTCATAGAGGAGTGGAAGGCAAAACGTGATACACTGGAACTGGAAAGAAAAGCCTGTGAGGATGCAGAGCATAGCCAGGTTATACAGATTGCACGTCTGCAAGAAGTTGTCAACGCTGCGCAAGAAGATATGGAACAATATATTGAGCAGGAACAGGAATTGGTGAAAACCATAAGCACCTTACAAGAAAACATTGCCGACATTGACAATGAACTGCATGTGCTTATCAACGAAAATGAAGATGCGCAGAGCAATACAGAGCAGCTAAACGCGGCGGTGGATGCGCTGACACAAAAAATCAACAAACAGAATCAACGCTGCAGTGCCTTGCGCGATGAATTGGTGGAACTGCGGCTTAAACATTCAAACTATGACCATGAATATAACCAATTTCTACGCGATGAGCGCCGCGCTATCGATACGCTCAAAGAATATGAGAACAAGCGTATGCAGACCGAACAAGAAATGCTGCATCTGGAAAATTCGAATACACAGCTTCAAAGCCTGCAGACTGAACTGACCGCAAAAATTGAAAGCACCACAACACAACACCAAAATTTAGAACAAACCCAAAAAGAATTGGAGAGCAAACGCAGCGATACCTTTAAAAAAATCCGCATGTTGCAGGAAGAAGAAAACAATATGCGCAATGCACATATAAAGGTATTAGACAGATTGCACAAATTGGAATTGACGCTATCCAACATCGTATCCGAAAAGAAATCGCTCAGCGACACATTATGGAATAACTACGAACTGACTTATGCCAATGCCGAACCCTATCGCCCCGACGAAAACTTTAGCGTAAGCAAAGCCAACCAGGAACAGCGTGCTTTGAAGGAAGAAATTCGTGCGTTAGGCAGCGTCAATGTCAACGCCGTCGAAGAATACACCAGTTTAAAGGAACGTCATGACGAATTGATTGTCCAAAGAGCGGACTTAGTGGCCTCCATTAAGGACTTAAATAACTTGATTAAAACCTTGCTTAGCAATATGGAGTTACAATTTGTGGACAGTTTCAACAAGCTGAAGGACTTTTTTTCCGAAACATTTGTGCGACTATTTGGCGGCGGATCTGCGGAACTCTCCCTCACTGACCCAAATAATGCGTTGGAATGCGGCATTGAAATTATTGTGCAGCCACCCGGTAAGAAAAAGCAGATGCTCAGTTTGTTCAGTGGCGGTGAGCGCGCATTGACCGCAATTGCTTTGATTTTTGCCATGCTGAAGCTGCGCCCTTCTCCCTTCTGTATTTTCGATGAGATAGAGGCCGCTTTGGACGATGCAAACATCAACTATTTTGCTGACTATTTGAAGGAATTTTCCAGTAAAACACAGTTTATTGTCGTTACGCACAGAAAAGGCACTATGGAGCGCTGTGACTCGCTATATGGAATTGCAATGGCAGAAAAAGGCGTATCCAGTATGCTCAGCATAGATGTAAGCGACTATCAAGAATAGGAGAAAAAAATGAAATTTGTATTAGATGTTTTAAGAGGTATCGTGATTGGCATCGCGAATATCATTCCCGGTGTATCCGGCGGCACAATGATGGTTTCTATGGGAATATATGACACTATCATCTACTGTATCACCCATATCTTCAAGCAGTTTTTGAAGAGTATAAAAACTTTGCTTCCCTACTTACTTGG
>JBHADM010000044.1:0-5612 GCA_041855045.1 Bacillota bacterium
ATCTCAATTTTGGAACAAAAGTGAAATAAATGCAATTTTTTTGTATAAAAATACTATCAGTTGGGGGTACCCCCAACTGATAGTATAGAGCCTTAAATAATACTGTGCTTTTATATAATGTAAGCATACAAAACAGCAAAGCTAAGAGGCTAATCCGAAAAGATTAGCCTCTTAGCTTTATCATGCATTCTACCTGCTTCGGTTCTGTATATCGGCAGCTTCCTTCTCCACCTCTTTTTGTAAAGAATTTTGGGTATTGAAATGCAATGAAAAGTCTCCCATGTGCATAACGGAATGGCTGCGTTTACCAAACAAATCCACAATGGAACGGAATATTTGCCTAACTCCTGTAAATAGATATGCGGGAAATTTTTTATTTTCGTTCATATTATGTTCCTTTCAGTAGATCGGGATCGAATAAAATTAAATCTGAAAAAACAGTTTTATATAATGTCCTTATATGTACTATACTGCCTCAAAAACAATTATCAATGAATCAATGAAAAAATCGAGCGGGTTTTGACCCTTATTTAATGATAGAAGGAGGTAATAATGCCTTCCAGGTTGTCATAGGAACTTTCAAATTCGCTCACGGATAAAGGTTTATCTACGTCTTCTGTCTGCCCTAACACACGTCCCAAAGGCTGACGGAACAGCTCATACTTGATGACACCGTTCTCATATACTGCAATATGAGGAGTTTCTATCATGTAGTTGATAAATTCCTCCAGTACAAAGTTTTTCAGGTGCATCACGGTCGCGGCTGCCACACCCACATAGCGGAATACGCGCAGACGGATGCTTACGCCGGTCAGGTTGGACTTGTCCAATGTTTCCGGGTAAGGATAATCCTCAATGGGGAATCGGAATACAAAGCCATATTTCCAGCAGTTATCCAGCAGCCATTTGCCGGCTTCGGATTCGTTCAATGCCGCCTTTGAAATATCAGCGTTGTCTTTATTGTATAACCCAATTTCAAGAGAAAGCCCCGATTGGTATTCCGATGTGCCGGGAACATTTACTCTTTCCTTCGTTTTTTCAAACAGAATATCGCCGCTGTATTTTTCGGAAAGCTTGGTGCGCATATTTTCAAACAGCAGCGTTTGATCGGCGTTGCTTCTCCAGCCCTCGCGGATGATATAGTCGCCATGTCCTGCAAGCGCGGCGTCGGCAATCATTTTTTGCAGTGCGCTTAATGCTTCCGGAAGTACTTTTACATTATAGTCCTTTACTTGTATCTTACCGCCGGACTCTTTGCCTATGCTCAGCAATTGTGGTTCGGTAAAGGCTTGATAATCTTCCGGTAGGGGATTTAACGCATTTACAACAATCAAACCGTTGGTGTATAAATCGGCTTTCGATACGGAGGTCGGCTCTGAGAACTCCAAGGGGAATCCTGTCAGGTCTACGATATCCCAACCTTCGGCTGCAGGCGTGGGGCGTTCTACCGATACCATCTCCTCAATTTCTGTCTTGAGCGCAGCCAGCTGCTGTGCATATTCGGTTTCCATCTTTTGGTTTTCTTCCGCAATACGCTTATTTTCATTCTCCAGCCAGTTGGCTTGGTTTTGGCCGGTCATGCTCGAAAGTATGGCAAGGCCTGCTGTGGCAAGGATAAATACTAAGGTGACAATGGCAACGGGAATCAAGACCTTGCGATACGCGGTCTTACTATCGGTTTTTTGAGGCAGCTCAGACTGGATTTCCAATTTTGCCGCACTGCCTTTATTCGGTTGCAAATAGTCGTATTTGGCTGCGAGAGTTTCGTAATCCGTCACTTTGGAAGGCTTGTATTGCATATCCTTGTTCAGTACGTCTTTTTTTTCTCTATCGTCCATAATACCTCCTTATTTTATGTTCTCTATAATGTTGAACAGTGCGTTTAACTCGTCTTTATTGTTGTAACTTAGTATGATTTTTCCTTTGCTTTGTGTGCCTTGCAATACGGCTTTCATACCCAATTTATGCTTGAGTGTATATTCAAAGGCCTTTAGTTCGGCGTCAATTTCTATTTTTTTGCTGCGCTGTTTCGGTCGTTCCTTGAGCAACAGCTCCAAGGCACGTACGCTGAGTCCGCCGGAGATACAGGCTCTGCAAAGTTTATCTTGTGTTTCAAACTTTTCGATACCGCCCAATACCTTTGCATGACCGAAGCTGATGGCATTGTCTAAGATTGCTTTTTTTACAAAGGGAGAAAGCTTGTTTAAGCGCAGACTGTTGGCAATGGACGAGCGCGATTTTCCAAGCAGCTCAGCCAGCTGTTCCTGCGAATAGTGAAAGCGCTGCATGAGGTTTTGCAAAGCTTCTGCTTCTTCCAGCGGGTTTAAGTCCTCTCTTTGTATGTTCTCGATCAGTGCGGCCTGCAGTATCTGCTCGTCGCTCATGTCGCGCACAATGCAGGGCATGGTTTCCAGCTCTGCCAATCTGGCTGCGCGATATCTGCGCTCGCCGGCAACAATCTGAAACCGCCCTTTGTTTTCGATTACTAAAATAGGTGTTAAAATACCGTTGCTTCGTATGCTTTGCGCGAGCTCCTCCAGAGCTTCCTTATCAAACAATTGTCTGGGCTGCTCTTTGTTGGGGTCTATTTTTTCTATCGGTATTTCTTTTATGCTAAGCTTAGACGGTGCTTCGCTCTGTTCTTCTGCATGGGATGCAGTATTGGCGAACAGCACATCCAGGCCGCGCCCCAGTCCTTTTTTAGCCATATTGTTAACCTCTTTATCTGCGTTTAATAAATTCCTGCGCCAGCTTTGTATAGGCTTCCGAACCTTGGCTGCGGTTGTCGTACATATTGATGGGCAGTCCGTGGCTGGGCGCTTCGCTCAACCGCACATTGCGGGGTACGGCGGTGCCGTACACCTTTTTACGAAAGTGCTTCTTTACGGTTTCCACTACCTGCATGCCCAGATTGGTACGACCGTCCAGCATGGTCAGTATGATGCCGTCTATATCCAGCGAAGGGTTAAATGCTGTCTTAATTCTGCCTATGGTGTCCACCAAACTGGTGACACCTTCCAATGCATAATACTCGCATTGTATAGGTATCAAAACGCTTCGGCTTGCGCACATGGCGTTGATGGTCAAAAGACTCAGCGAGGGAGGGCAGTCAATGAATATATCATCGTATTCCTTATCTATCGGTTCCAAGACTTTTTTTAGGGTATATTCGCGATCTTCCATGTTGGCAAGCTCAAGCTCTGCACCTGCCAGGCGTATATCCGAGGGACATATGAACAGATTTTGCTGTGGGGTGGGAAATATGCATTTACGCACATCCTCTTCCCCTAACAATGCTTCGTATATGCTGAAATTATCTACGCTCAAACCCAGCCCGCTGGAACAGTTTCCCTGCGGATCCAAATCCACCAGTAAAACTTTTCTGCCCAGTTCTGCCAAGGCTGCGGATAGATTGACTGCGGTGGTTGTTTTGCCCACGCCGCCCTTTTGATTTGTAATTGCAATGATTCCCATAATGCTCCTAATGATTGAAATTAATCGAAATTTCAGTGTCGCCGTTATCTAACTCTTGTTCGTTTATTTGCGGCGCTTTGGCCATGTTTTCAAACTGTAATGCGCTTTCGTAACTGCCGCCTTTGCTTTCGTATTCGGCAAAGGCTGCTTTCCATTCGTCTGTAAATTCTTCGTGGCAGAGGTTTTGTTCCGTCATATACTTTGCAATGTTTACGCCTACATAACGGATATGCCAAGGCTCGTATTGAATATTAGTAATCGCTTCCTTGTCTTTAGGATATCGTATCACAAATCCGAATCTTGTGCAATTGGCTTCCAGCCATTTGCCTTCCTTGCTGTCATAAAAACCGGCATTCATGCCCGGAGAAGTTGCATATTGCATGTTTACCACATCCACAGCAAGTCCGGTTTGGTGCTCGCTTGCGCCAGGATACGCAACAAAAGCATCGTCTTTGCCTTTATTTTTTTCCAGGCGGTTATGGTACATGGTTTCCTGTGTTTGAAAGGAGCGATATCCGCTTTTTGCATACAATGTGATGCCGTCGGCTTCCGCCGCGGCAAAAAGTTTTTCCAGGGCTTCTGCGCAGACCAGCCTTGCCTGAATAGGTGTGCTGCTTGCCTTGCGTACTTTAATATTGACCAAATCTTGCGGCGTATCCTTTTTTTCCATAAGGTTATCGCGGTTTACCAGCTGGTTTAAATCGCTGCTTAGTTCTTTGATATAAAGCGGGTACACCCAAGGTGTATCGGCCAGGCCTTGTATGGCAAACAGCATACACAGAATACAAACAAATATTTTTTTAAACATGTTAATCCTTATTTAAGTGTAATAGATAGCGGTAACGCTCTATGCGTTTTTTGGAAACATATTGTTCCATTGCCAGGCTTTCTTTATAGATGGCGGCAGCATGATCCACCCCTACGTAACGCAGGTGCCAGGGCTCATACTGTATGCCTGTAATGCTTTCCAACCCCAGGGGATAGCGTATGATAAATCCGAATTTATGGGCGTTTTCTGCCAACCATTGCCCTTCGGCGGTTTGGAAAAAGTTGGGATGCAGTGCATCGCCCCTGCCTGTTACATCCGCTGCAAGCCCCAGTTGGTGTTCGCTGGCGCCGGGGAAGGCAACATACTCATTCGCTTTTTCAACACTGCCTTTATGCGCGTTGACTTTACGTTGGAATATGGCTCTTTGGCTGCTGTATGCACGATAGGCCGACTTGGAGTAGAGATTTATCTTTTGCTCTTTGGCGGCTGCAAACAGCTGCTCCAGCGACTGTGCAGCAAGCTTTTGCAACTGTTTGCTTTCGCCCGGCACACTTGCGCCGACCACGGCGGGTACATAGTCGCTGCCTATTCGATATTGTGTGTTTACCAAAAAAATAGGGGAATGGATATCGCGGTCAGGCATGCTTTGCGCAAAGCTTGCGCTGAGCATGGTAAAACATAAACTTAAGCTAAGTAACGTAGATACAGACAAACAGTCACCTCTTATGTATGATCAATCATAGAAATTCCATCCATTGCAGCGATTTTTTTGGCTGTGGCATTTGGCAGATGGGCGCGTATTTCTACGCCGTTTTCAGTATATTTTTCCTCCAGCACCTTTCCGTTTTCGTGCATGAGCGGAAGTACCGACATCTGTGCATAGGGGATGGCGTAAGTTGCTGTGCAGTATCTCTCTTGCAGCGCTGCGCCGATGGCGGATTGCAATTCGTCCATGCCTATGCCGAATTTGGCGCTGATATATATCCCCTGCGCAAACTCTTTTCGGTCGGTTTTGTCGACCTTATTGATGGCGATGATGCGCTCCTGCGTGGTGGCGCCGATTTCCTCCAGCGTTTTAATGACCGTTTGATAATGCTCGTCCATCTCTTCATTGGCACCATCCAGCACAATGATAATCACATCGGCCAACGCAGCTTCTTCCAGCGTGCTGGAGAAAGTTTTAACCAGAAAATGAGGGAGCTTGCGGATGAACCCGACAGTGTCGACCAATAGTATTTCCTGCCCGTCGTTCAGCTTGCGCTTGCGTGTCAGAGAGTCCAGCGTGGCAAATAACTTATCCTCCACATAGGCGTTTGCACCGGTGAGTTGGTTTAGCAAAGAGCTTTTTCCGGCATTGGTGTAGCCCACG
>JBHADM010000045.1:0-8559 GCA_041855045.1 Bacillota bacterium
ATTGCAGTCCAATAGAGTATCGAGAAAAAATGCTTGCCGCATAGAAAAATCCCGGCGACTTCTCGCTGGGATAAAAGTCTAACTTTTGGGGGTCACCTCAGTTCCTCCCTTACATTTCTATTCTATTATTGTAATGCAGAATACGGTAATTGTCGATATTCAGGTACATATAAAAGGACGGGATACCCCATCCTTTTTATCGTGGCTATACCATCCTATCCCTGAAAGCTTTGGCCGTTGATGCTGCAGTCCATGTGCATAATCAGATTTTTGGGGAGCTGATCCTCAGTGGTGAGAGAGCCGTACAGCTCAATGCGGCCGTTGTTTTCGTGTATACTGCCTTCCATCTCACCCAGCAGCTCGGCGGTGGCATCCTCATCGACGCGCAAATCGCCTACCAGTTTGCCGTAGAGGTAGAATTTGGCCTTGTCGTTGACAGAAACATTGCCCACGATAACACCGTAGGCATATACCTCGCAGTGCTCGTTGATTTCAATATTACCCTCTACAATGCCATAAAAACGCAGCTGGCAGTTGCTGTGCAGTATCAGGTCATCGGTATAGAAGCCGTTTAGGCTGGTATTATCGCGTAGTTTCACAATGTTCACCTCTCTTCTTTCGGATCGGATTGCCGATGTTGGCAATATGCCGAAAATAATTTTTTGCTGCTTGTTTTAAAAAAGCAACACCGATGTACGGTGTTGCTGCTATTCTTTAGTCCGGAGGATATTTTTCTATCCGGATACGCCCCTTTGTAGGGATCGTCTTGTTGTTTGTTTTATATAAACGAATATAGAACGGGCGGCCTTTCGGTACGTTCATGAACACAACGTTGTCCACACTTTTATTTGTGATCCAAAATGCTTCATGAGAACCCTTAATCCACTTATTTTTCTTTGCGGCACGGTAGTACACACGCACATGCAGCTTGGAGCGGGATTCCTCGGTATTGCGTACATTGAAAAACGCAACGCGGATATAACCCGTACTGACTGCGGCAAAAGGTTTGCGTATAGCCGACTTCAGAAATTCAAACTTATCCGTATAAGGCAGCTTCATCGCGCCTTCTACATAGATAGTCTTCGCAGAGGTTGCGGCCACAAAGCGGTTAAAGGCATCGCTTTGGTTTGCAAGAACAACGGTACTTTCACCCGCAAGTGCAACATCGCTTACAACAAAACTAAGACAAAGAATAGCAATGCAGAACAAGCGTACTGCTTTTCGCATGACTTCTATCACGCTTTTTACCTCCTTTTTACCGTATTTGATATTAGTATAACATATTTTAGTGGAAATACAAGTGAATTCTTTTTTCATAAATTGAACGATATGGAAAAACTTAGTTATTTTTCCGCATATTTTATTGTAATCGTTTTTCACACCTTTCTGTAACAGTGGATTTTCTTACTCCTTCATTCCGATTATGCCCGCCATCTCAGAGCACAAATTTGTTACATTCTCCAAAACTTTTTTTCTGCTTTCAGCAAAAGCGACAAATATCTCCATATGGTTAGACAATGCAGGGATTTTGCTGTACAATAGCCACAAGATTTTCCTTGTGAGGCCGTTTATGAAAGCAAAACTATGGACTAAGTCCTTTATTTTATTGATTATATCCACATTCATCAGCGCGGTTGCGGGCGAGGCTTTTAACCTCCCATTTTCACTGACGGTATTCAACGAAACCAAATCCTCCCTCTTATCCGCCATCATGCTGATTGCGGGCTTTGTACCGGACATACTGCTGGGCGTATGGATCGCACCCCTGGTTGATAAATGGAACAAAAAACGCATCGTCGTGGCATTGGACTGTGTGTTTATACTGCTGTTTATACTCGGCGGCCTGTATTTTCAGTACTTCGGTTTCCACTACGGATTTTTGCTGGGGCTCAGCCTTGTACTCGGCACGGTATCCATCGTATATAGTTTAGCATACCACGCATGGTTTCCCGATATCCTTACAAAAGGCATGGAGCAGCAGTCCTATTCCATCAGCTTCATCGTATATCCGATTGCAACGGTCGCCATGGCGCCTGTTTCCGCCTTTTTGTACAAGGCCATAGGCATGCACAATCTATTCTATATTATGGCTGTGGGCATAGGTGTCGCCATATTGCTGGAAATGCAGATTCCCTATACGCCAAGCATGCCGGCTGCACAAACGAAGGAAAAACCAAAAACAAATTATCTTGCAGACCTGAAAATGGGGCTTGCCTACTTTAAACAGGACAAGGGCATACTCTATATTTCGATATACGTAGCCATCACCTCCGGCTTAAGCGATGCCGTATCCATGCTGACACAGCTGGTGTTTCAGACCACGCCGGGGCTGACCGAGGTCATGTACGGCACGCTGATTTCCGCCGGCATGCTGGCAAGGGTAATTGCCGGCGCCGTCAACTCCAAAGTCACCATCCCGCGCGGCAAACGATATCGCTACACCAGGATGGTGTATTACCTGATGGAGCCCTTGACCGTATTGATACTTTTTCAGGGAAATTTCCTCATTATGCTCGTGGTGTACTTTGTACTGCACGGCATGGGTCAGGTAAGCGGCACACTGCGCAATGCGGCATTCGCCAACTATATACAGCCCCAGATGCGTGCGCGCGTGAGCTCCATACAGTCATTCATGATATCCATACTCCTGCTGATCGCATATCTTGGCAGCGGCGCGCTGGGCGAAGGCCTGCCCTACCGCATGATCGCGCTGGGACTGGCGGTGCTGAACACCCTTGCGGTGTACTTCCTGATTGACAGACAAAAAAACAAAGTCGCTCCTATCTATGAACATGAACGTGTTGCAGAACAATAGAGAACAAGACTGAAATGAAAAAAACACTCTGGATCAGATCCTTTATATTACTGATACTTTCCACATTCATCAGCGCAAAAGCGCAAGCTTAAAGCCTCCTTCGAGTAGAAGGGAGGTGGCGCGGCGTCAGCCGTGACGGAGGGATTGAGGGTAGTATGACGACAGAATCGCTAGCACACATACATCAACATCACTATGCAAGAAAACCCTGAATATCAGGCAATCCGATACTCCAACCGCCAACCCCTCAGTCACCAAAGCAAGCTTTGGCGACAGCTCCCCTTCACAGGGCAGCCTCGCTGGCGCTCCCGTTTTGTATACGAACTTGTATGCAGGCATCATGCTTATTTATTAAAACCATATTTCTATTTGAGAGCCATATCATATGTTTTTAGCGTGCCTTGCGGCGCGCTTTTTTATTGCAAAACAATAAACCTGTAATGAAAACGACAGATTACAAAAATTTCAGACATTTGGGATTGTTTGTTCTTTTATTTTCCGAAAAAAGAGGGATTTTCCATCGCGAAGAGCGGCTCTATTGTGCTATAATGTTAAATGGAGGTATTTACAGATGAAGCAGTATATATCCAATCCTTTTCATAGCGGCGCAGACTTTCATAATATGGAAGGTCTTTTTGCGAGCCTTTCTTCAATAGAAAAACGCGGCCCGCGCATCTATCTCGACCCGAATTTTCTGCGCCAAAGTGTGGAAGTTTCCGCCATGAGCTATGGCAAAGGCATGGAAGAGCTCTACCAATACGGTTTTGTAGATATCAGCTATTATGACAATCATCGCTTGCAGGCTGTGGAAGCGGCGGAACCCGGACTGCGCCCCGTAGACTATCTGCGCCGCCTGACAAACCTGCGCCTGCCGCGCGGCAAAGGACCTTTGCGAACTTTCTTTGCGGCAAAAAAGGCTGAAAAATACATTATTTGCATAGGCATTGCCGGCACCATACTAACGCTTGCCGACTGGAACGTCAATATGGATTTGGGGCTGCAGGAGGGCTATCACCAAGGCTACTATAAAAATACAGAGCTTCTGCTCCAAACCATGAGGCAGGTAAAGTTTCCCTCTATTGCACGCGAATTGGGCGTAGATGCGCTCACGCTTTGGGATATTGTCGAAGAATGCCGTCAGGAAGATTCCCGCTTTGTTCTTTGGATCAGCGGGCACAGCAAGGGAGCGGCACTGATGCAGATACTCGTCAGCCGCCTGCAGAACGAGCTGGGCGTCAAGCACATGATAGGCATGGGTATCGCCTCCGCACGTGTGGCAGGCCCCGATTTTACTAATGTTGCCAACTACCCCATATGGAACATACTCACCAAGGCAGATCTGGTCAACAAGCTGGGAGGCGCCTATTTACTGGGGCTGAATGTGGAGTTTCCGCTCGGCTCACAATACTTTTTATACGACCCTAAAACCTATGTGGAAAACATGGAGCATGTGGAAGCCTTTTGGCGGCTGTTTTCAAAAATTACAGACCCCTCGTCCTACCTGAGCTTCGTCTATGCCCTTAACGAATACCTGATACAACGCCGCGCCAACGGCTTTATGGACTTTGTAAAAACCCTGCACGGCGAGGAGCGCAAAGACTTGCTTCCCAAGCGTTTTTTGGAAAACATGCGCGCGGGATATGCCGCATTTCACGAAAACATTTACGGCAAAAGCATCAACATGCCTTTGGCAAAGGAGTTTTTGGACGGGCTAAATCTTTATTTTGATGGGCTGTCTTTCAGCAAATTAATGCAGTGCTATCTGCTGGCAAGCAACGGCCCGCATGCCATACTGCGGGATCATTTGCTGACACCCTATGCCCATATTGCACGCGCGCTGCCCAAACACCGCTGTTACAGCTTTGTGCCGCAAAAACGCTATCTGCACGATAAAATAAGCTTTGCGAAGCACAGCCTGCCAAAGCGCAGCATGCGCAAAAAAGTACGCAAGCTAAGCCGCAACGGCAAGCCCGCAGACAGATAAACGCCTGCCAGTCGATGTACAATATACACTCTGCCGAGGATTTATGATCAAAAAAATAAAAGAAATGTACAGCCTGCTCAAGTGGGATTCTGTATTTACAATGATGGTGCTGGGGCTCACCATACCCATGTTTTTTCAAAATCTGGTGAGCCAGCTGCTCAACCTCATCGACAATCTTATGGTGTCGCAGCTGGGCGATGCTGCCTATGCCGGCATTGCGCAAGCCAACCGCTACTCCATGGTGGCGCACGTCATGCTGTTCGGCGTCAGCTCGGGTACGAGTATATTCGTATCGCAGTTCTGGGGCGCCAGACAGATAGACAACATGAAAAAAGCAAACGGTCTGGGCATGACGGCAGGCTTACTTATCAGCAGCACGCTGATGTTGATTGCGCTGTTTGCGAGCGAACAGGTGATGGCTCTTTTCCTGGCACCGGGCGAAAGCCTGCGGCAGGGTGCGCTCTATCTGCGCAGCATTGCATTCATGTTCCCCTTGGTTGCGGTAGCCAACAGCCACGCGCTGCTGCTGCGCTGCGAAGAAAAAACCAAGTACCCCATGTTTGCCGGCATGATCGCGGTAGCTATCAATACGGTTCTTAACTTTCTGTTGATCGAGGGACATTTCGGCTTCCCGCGCTGGGAGGTGCTGGGCGCCGGCGTGGCCACCGTCATCAGCGCATTGATACAGGTGGGCATATTGATTTATTTTGCGCGCCGACACAGCCAAAGCGGCAAAGCCACTTTGCAGGAGTTTTTCGGATTCGACTTCAGCTTTGTCAAGAAGTTTGCCAAGACCGCCACCCCAGTAATGGTCAACGAGGCCTTTTGGAGCGTGGGCATCGCCATGCTGTCCGTATTTTATGGTCTGCGCGGCGACGTGGCGGTAGCGGCTGTGGGCGTATTTAACTCCATAGACAGCATTGCCTTCATCACCATATACTCGCTGACCAACGCCACCGGCGTTATCGTCGGCAAGGCCTTGGGCGCAGGCGACGGTGAGGATGCCATGCTCTACGCCAAGCGTTTGGCAGCCGGAACAATCGTGCTGGCACTGGGCATCAGCATACTGATTTTTATTTTTGCAGATCCCATCGTCGGCATATTTGGAAAACTCTCTCCGGAAGCATTGGAGAGTGCCAAGAAGCTGGTACGTATCAGCGCACTGTTCATATGGGGTAAAAGCTTCAACTCCATACTGGTGGTAGGTATACTGCGCGCCGGAGGCGATACGGTGATGAGTCTCATATTGGATGTGGTGTTCCTGTGGTGTGTGGCTATTCCCCTGGTAGGTTTGGCGGCAAACTTCACCAACTGGCCGATACATGTGCTGTACATGCTGACATTGTCGGACAATATACTGAAGTTCATATTCGGCACGCGCCGCTTCCGCTCACGCAAGTGGATCAAAAATCTGACGAATGCGTGAACAGGACTCTTGTTTCGATTTGCTCCAAAGTCAAAAAATATTGGATGTATTGTGCTATTCCATCAAAATGCAGTGGTGCACCGCTTTGTACTGGAAGTTAATACGCCGTTCGCTGTCAAACCGCGTTCCACGCTTAACAAACCATTCGCATATTGTTCCCGCATTTTGCAGCACAATCTCGTGATACTCTTATTTCTATATGTGTGTTGGCGCACGATGTTTCATAAATTCACAGAGCAGCAACGCTGCTTGACAATGCTGTTGCACAGTCTGCCATGCGCCTGTCAGACAATGTACTGTTTGCGCTGCTCCCTCCCTTCAACTGAGGTTATTATGACAAAAAAGATAAAAGAACTATTTTCCCTGCTCAAGTGGGATTCCGTATTTTTAATGACGGTGCTGGGGCTTGCCATACCCATGTTTTTTCAAAACCTGGTCAGCCAGTCGCTCAACCTCATTGACAACCTGATGGTATCCCATCTCGGCGACGCCGCCTATGCCGGCATTGCGCAAGCCAACCGCTACTCGCTGGTGGCGCATGTCATGCTGTTTGGCGTCAGCTCCGGCACGAGCATATTCGTGGCGCAGTTTTGGGGCGCCAAACAGATAGACAATATGAAAAAGGCAAACGGTCTTGGTCTGGCAAGCGGGCTCGGCATTGGTCTTGTGCTGATGACGGTCGCGCTGCTGTTCGCCGATCCCATTATCAGCCTGTTTTTACCGCGCGGCGAAAGCTTCCGCTATGGCGCGCAATACCTGAGAACGATCGCCTTTATGTTCCCCTTGGCGGCGGTCAGCAACTCCTACGCGGTGCTGCTGCGCTGTGAGGAAAAAACAAAATATACCATGATTGCAGGCATGGTGGCGGTGGTCGTGAACACCATTCTCAACTACCTGCTGATCGAGGGTCACTTCGGCTTCCCGCGCTGGGAGGTTGTCGGCGCAGGCGTCGCCACCGTAGCCAGTGCAGGCATACAGATGCTGCTGCTCATCTACTTTGGCGTGAAGCACAGCCAGAGCGGCAGAGCCACATTACAAGAGTTTTTCGGATTCAGCTTTGACTTTGTAAAGAAGTTTGCCAAGACCGCCACCCCCGTCATACTCAACGAAACATTCTGGAGCACTGGCATTGCTATGCACTCCGTATTCTATGGTCTGCGCGGCGATATGTCGGTGGCTGCCGTCGGCGTATTTAACTCCATAGACGGCATTACATTCATCGCCATATACGCGCTGATGAGTACCACCGGCGTGGTGGTCGGCAAAGCGCTGGGCGCCAATGAAAACGAGCAGGCTGTGCTCTACGCCAAGCGCATGGCGGCAGGCGCCATCGCCATATCCCTTGTAATGGGCGCGTTGGTCATTCTGTTCATACAGCCCATACTCGGCATATTCAGCAACCTTTCCCCGCAAGTGCTGGAAAACGCCAGACGGCTGGTTATCGTGAGCGCGATTGCCATATGGGCAAAAAGCTTCAACTCCATACTCATCGTGGGCATACTGCGCGCCGGCGGCGATACCGTGATGAGCCTGATACTGGACGTGGCCTTTCTGTGGGGCGTGTCGGTACCGCTTTTGGGACTGGCTGCCTATCTGACGGATTGGCCTATACATATACTCTACCTCATTACCCTGTCCGACGAAGTATTGAAATTCATATTCGGGCTGCGCCGCTTCCACTCCCGCAAGTGGATGAAAAACCTGACCGAGGCATAACATGGATTATCGTTTTGGAAAAAACTTGAATATTACCGCCGCTCTGCAGGAACATCCTGCCCGGCGTGTATTTTTGCTGACAGACAGCAACCTCAGCAGACTGTACCCCGACTTTCTTGCGGATTTGGATAAACCGCTTGTAAAGCATGTGATTGCTGCCGGCGAGGCAAGCAAAAACTTTGTAGAGCTGGAGTATATCCTGCTGAAACTATCCGACGAGGGCTTCACGCGCGGCGATTTGCTCCTGCACTTCGGCGGCGGCGTAGTGGGCGACCTGGGCGGCTTGGCGGCGGGGCTGTACATGCGCGGCATGGAGCATATTGCCGTGGCCACCAGCATCATCGCCATGGCGGACAGCGCCATAGGCGGCAAGACTGCCGTTAACTTCAACGGCATCAAAAATAACATAGGAATGTTCTACGAGCCGAGCACCGTGTTTGCCGACAGCGTGTTTTTGGATACGCTGCCCTATGAGGAACGGCAAAGCGGCATGGGCGAGCTTCTGAAAATCGTGCTGCTCAGCGGACGCGTGGACTTGCTGCAAGAGGATTTATCTCCTCTCATCCGCCATGCTGCCGACTATAAAATGCAGCTGGTGGCGGAGGATCCTTTCGACCA
>JBHADM010000046.1:0-8156 GCA_041855045.1 Bacillota bacterium
CCAAGCCAGCGCATGGATGTTTGGCGCATCCAAATACTGGTCTTCTCTAAGTTTGGTGATCATATAACCTCTATTGTAAATTTTTTTTCTATATTGTATCAGAGAGATACGGCGAAATCAACGTGTGTTTTTGCAATTCATACAATTATCCGACAGAAACAGCATTTTTTTGAAATCGTAAGAATGCCTGCAGGTCGGATCAAATACAAAAAGGGGACGAAGTATTGTGTAAAGAGAAGTTGCTGCTTTGCTTGCAGAGTGATGGTGGGCTTGTTGTCCGAATACCGGATTGTTTGATATAGGTATATGATTTTTTTCATCTGCGCTCCGTATCACGTGCTATGAAAGAGCCAAATAGCCTATTGTGAGGGTAAAGCTGGGACGTTCTTTATTGCCTGTCGATTAACAAATTGATTTATATTTCTTTCACAATTTACATTTGTCATGCCGTTTTTACCCAATTTCATTCCGTAGATTCTTTACATATGTGCTATAATGCTATCAGGAGGATAGAAGAATGAAACGATTACTATCTGTTGTATTATTGCTATGTATACTGGTAACCACAGGCTATGCAAATGAGTATCATGAGTATCCGGATTTGAAGCCTGTTCCGTATGGTTTTCGCGAACTGCCATTGGCAGAACGCCTGATTTGGATTGCCCAAAGCCAGGTGGATTATGAGGCTGCCTATAACGGCTCTACCATTTATCATCATCTGCTGTACCCCAACTTAAAGCGCACCGACTATAAGTATGATGCGCCCTGGACGACAATATTCCTCGCTTGGGTATTTAAGACGGCAGGCATATATACGCCTTTTTTTCAAAATTATTCTGCTTTGAGTAAAAAAACCATGCTCAATCGCTTCCAAAGCGGAGGGGTTGTTGAGGATAAACTCTCCCTTGCCTTCTTTGACTACAGCTATATCTATGACGCCAAGCCCGGAGATTTGGTGTTTCTCGATCGCCTGCGCTCTGAAAAAGAGGACTATGCAAATCTGGATACCAAAATGACCATCAGCCAGATTGCCTTGATTACCCGTAAGGTGGACGGCGTGCTGACGGTCATAGGCGGAAACTTCCAACGCAAAGTGTGGGAAGGCGATTTGGAAACCAAAAATAAGCTGCATAATCCTTATAAGATTATGGGCTTTGGCGTATTGGACGCCAAACCGACAAAGGAGCTTGTAGAGGGTATCCCTACGCCGCTTGTTGCATACGAGAGGGAGAGCGGACGCAAGATGATTATTTATTATCTATATAAGGACGGCACTGCGCTGACCAGCAACGGCGCGCGCAATACCAGCGATTTTCTGTTGAGCACGGATGCCGGCAATAAAAGATACAGCCGCAAGCTGCGCTCCGATATGTTTGCGACAGCAAGCGAAAAAAAGCGTTTTGATACATTGCCGGATATGACCGAAATGATACTCCTGGGCGAAGAGAACGGCAGAACGCAAATTGTGATTCCGTGGAATCTCTATGATGGCAAGTCGGAATTCCCAATCTACACTACAGCGTGGATTGCTACTCCATAATATCTTCGCTGACCATTTTTTCCACTTCCAGAAAGGCTTCGTCCTTGTTGTGCAGTGGATACCATACCTGTGCGAAAAATGGGTTGGATGCCGCAATTTCCTGCGGTCTCCAGCTCTTTTTTTCACAATCGGGGCACCAGTGTCCGGCTTTTAGAACCAAGCGCGGACTGGCGGTGAAATGATGCCCGAATGCGCACGCAAAGTCGAGCTTCCCCGCCCAATCTCCCTGCTTCATGTTTGTGCTCAGGCATTTGCCGCCGCGGAATACGGCTGCATGCTGCATATCCTCCAGGCAGAGGAGGGAGGGATCTTTCTGCTCATCGTAGCCGTGATTGAGAGGCAGCTGTTTTTCATAGTCTATACGCTCCGGCTCGGCATCCGCTGCAGATTGCTCCGATGCATAGGCTTTGCCCAAAAAGAATGCTTGTTTTTTAGCAGGGTCGTTTTCTGCGAGCATATGCAGGGGTCCGTTTTTATCCATGCTCAGCTGCATAAATTGTCGGTGTACAATGCGTTCGGCAAGCCATGCGATGGGCGGAAATTTGAGCAGGCCGCGCAGCAATCCGGCAAAACCTTTCAGATAGCGGTCGCTGCAGGTGTCTATGTAGTCTGCGCCGTCCTGTACATAGCCAAACAGGTTTTCGAGTCTGTCGCTATCCAGATAAAACACGCCGTGGAAATTTCTGCGCGCAAAAAAACGCGGTTCCAATATCTCCTTTGCGTGCTTGATGCCCATCTGGGAAAACGCGCGGTCGTAGAGTTGGAAAGAAGCGAGGCGCATGGCTTTGCCGCCGCCGATGTTGTATAGGTTTTTCCAAATGGGTTTATCGGGCTCCTGCACGATTTTTGCCAGAAGCCGTCCCGAATCTCTGTCACTGATGTACTCCAGTACATTGTTTAAGGGCATATGCATCACCAGGCTGCTGCGATGTCCTATCATGGATGGGCTGATGACGCCGGTTTGCCGCAGTATTACCCAGTCTTTGACAGTACTTTCCACTATCAGCCGCTCACAGGCGATTTTGGATACGCTGTAATAGTCGTAATAGGAGCATTTGACAGGGTCGCCGACACGGCACCAGTGTATGGGCGGCAATCTGTCGCCGTAGACCGCCACGGAGCTGATGAACACCAGTTTGCAGCTATCCAGCATTTGTCGTTCCTCCATGGCGCGCAATATATGCTTTGTGGAGCCGTAGTTGACGCGCATGGTGAGCACCGGGTTTTTGTCCGCCGCCGGGGGGATCAGTCCGGCACAGTGCAATATCATGTCTATGCCCTCCAGACTGCGGTAGACGTCGTCATAATTTTGCATATCGCCGATGAAAATTTCGGTATGTTTGCCTATACCTGCTATTTTTCGTATTTCGCTGCGCCGGTTCAGACAAAAGGCGCGCACGGGAATATTTTGTTTTGCAAGCTCCTTCAGTGTTGCCAAACCCATTACACCGCTGGCGCCGGTTAAGAGAATTTTCATATATATCACCTTCTTATTTCAATTATAGCACTTTTTGTGTAAAATATGCAAACTGCTTGAATATTGTTGTTTATAGAGTATAATGGTAAGGAAAAGGGTGTGCAAACAGTTTTATTTGAGCTGCCTGTCACGTACCCACAATCACTTGAGGTGAATCATGAAACATATTGTTGTAGTATTTGGCACCAGACCGGAAGCCATTAAAATGTGTCCCTTGGTAAAGGAATTGCAGTCGCGCAAGGAGTTTCGTACGACTGTCTGTGTGACGGGGCAGCATAGACAAATGTTGGATCAGGTGTTGGATGCCTTTAAAATCGTACCGGATTTTGACCTTTCCATCATGAAGCAGGGGCAGGATTTGTTTGATATCACCATCCGTATTCTGCGAAACATTAAAACTGTGTTTCAGGAAATCAAGCCCGATGTGGTCCTGGTGCATGGAGATACCTCCACCACATTTGTGACGGCGTTGGCTTGCTTCTATTTGCAAATCCCGGTAGGCCATGTGGAAGCCGGCCTGCGCACCCATAATATATGGTCGCCCTATCCGGAGGAGTTTAACCGCCAGGCAGTGGGCATCGTTGCCGACTACCATTTTGCCCCCACGCAGGAGGCAAAAGCAAACCTGATTCGCGAGGGCAAGAATCCGGCGCAGATTTATCTGACGGGCAATACCGCTATTGACGCCTTGAAAACCACCGTGCGCAGACACTTCCGCCACGAGATTCTGGACTGGGCAAAAGGCAGTAGGCTGATTGTTATCACCGCGCATCGCCGTGAAAACCAGGGTGAACCCATGCATCATATGTTTCGTGCGATACGCCGTATTATTGATGACCATGATGATGTCAAGGCGGTTTATCCCATCCATATGAACCCGGTAGTGCGCAGCATTGCGGATGAGTATCTGGGCGATAGCAATCGTATACGCATCATCGAGCCCATGGATGTAGTCGACTTTCATAACCTGCTGCATGCCAGTTATCTCATATTGACCGATTCTGGCGGCATACAGGAGGAAGCCCCATCTTTGGCAAAACCCGTATTGGTCATGCGCGACACGACGGAGAGACCCGAGGGTATCAAAGCGGGTACATTGAAGCTGGTGGGAACCGAGGAGGAAAACATCTATCGTCATTTTAAAACCTTGCTTGAGGATGAGGCAGTCTATCAGGATATGGCAACCGCCAGCAACCCCTACGGAGATGGACAGGCTTGCAAACGCATTGCGGATATTCTTGCCGGCCTGCCTTATGCGGAATTTTTGGGGGAAGCATGTCCGTAAATGAGCTGTTTGCGCGCAGCTATGCGCTGTATGGCGAAGAAAATATGCAGAAGTTCCACAAGACCACGGCTATTGTATTCGGCTTGGGAGGAGTGGGAGGCCATTGCGCGGAAAGTTTGGTGCGCATCGGCTTTCGCAAGCTCTATCTTGTCGATAAGGATGTGGTCGCCGCATCCAACATCAACCGTCAGATTTTGGCTGCACACAAGCATATAGGGGAGGATAAGACGGCGCTTGCCAGGGCGCGTTTTGCCGACATCAATCCCTATATCGAATTGGTGGAAATGAAACGCTTTTACCTGCCGGAAAATCCGGTGGATATTCCCGAGGATGTAGATATCATATTCGACTGTATCGATACTATCGCCGCAAAAATTCATCTGATTGAAACGGCGGCAAAACTCCGTAAGCCCATTATTTCCTGTATGGGTATGGGGAACCGCTTTGACCCATCTCATATTCAGGTGGCGGCGCTTGAGAAAACAAGAAACGATCCTCTGTCTAAGGTCATGCGCAAGCTGGCAAAAGAACGCGGCATACGTAATGTGACGGTGGTGTGTTCCGATGAGTTGCCCCATAAATGTAACCTTTCCGATAATCCGAACAAAGCAGTACCGGGCAGTTTGCCTTTCGTACCAAGCGTGGCCGGCATCACCATGGCGGCGCATGCCTGCAATGCAATAGTGCAGGATATACATGCACTGATCCCCTCGCAATATGCGCCGGAAAGTCCGGACGAATATATCTGATCCACTTGATTGTGAACGGCTCTATCCGCTGTAATGAGCCTGTTTGCAATCTTTTTGTTTTACAATTTATCGGCAATACTGTATAATATTTGGCATCAGGGTTTCTGATGGCTGTCGGCATGAGGGGATGGTATCTGCCATACAATGTCGATTCAATTTTTCTTTGGAGGTCTATTTTATGACAGATTCTAACAAACGCCCAAGCACTATGGAACGCATCACCACACCTGCCCTTGCAGAGGCATTTATCGCCGAACAGGTGAAGGCGCTGCAGACCCAGGTAGGCAACAAGAAAGTGCTGCTTGCGCTTTCCGGCGGTGTGGACTCCTCTGTGGTTGCCGCATTGTTGATTCGCGCAATCGGCAAACAACTGTACTGTGTGCATGTCAATCACGGACTCCTGCGCAAAGGTGAACCGGAACAGGTAATTAAGGTGTTTCGTGACGAGATGAACGCCAACCTGGTCTATGTGGATGCCAGCGATCGCTTCCTGGATAAGCTTGCCGGTGTGGCGGATCCGGAAGCCAAGCGTATGATCATCGGCAGCGAATTTATCCGCGTGTTTGAAGAAGAAGCCAGAAAGCTCGAAGGCATTGAGTTCCTTGCGCAGGGCACCATCTATCCCGACATATTAGAAAGCCATAATGTAAAATCCCATCACAATGTAGGTGGTCTGCCTGAAGATCTCCGCTTTGACTTGGTAGAGCCTGTAAAACTGCTCTTTAAGGACGAAGTACGCGTGGTCGGCAAAGCCCTTGGTCTGCCGGACAACATGGTATTCCGTCAGCCCTTCCCCGGCCCCGGCCTCGGCGTGCGCTGCATCGGCGCGATCACTCGCGACCGCCTCGAAGCCGTGCGCGAGTCCGACGCCATACTGCGCGAAGAATTCGAGAAAAACGGTCTCGCCGGCAAAGTTTGGCAATATTTCACCATCGTGCCGGATATCCGCTCCACCGGCATCAGGAACGAGCAGCGCTCCTTCGAATGGCCGGTTGTCCTCCGCGCCGTCAACACCGTCGACGCCATGGAAGCCAGCATCGAAGAAATCCCCTACGCCATCCTCCACACCATCACCAAACGCATCATCACCGAAGTGAAAGGCGTCAACAGAGTGTTATATGACTTGACTCCGAAGCCGACCGGCACGATTGAGTGGGAGTAGAGTAACAAATATGTTTCTGTTATAAAACCGTTGAAAATACAGTGTTTCAGCGTTTTGCAGGAGCAAAAGGCTCCTTAGTGATACTGTTTTGATATTAAAAGTAAGAAAAAGCAGGTTCAAAAGGGAGTTGTTGAATTTAGATAAATTGTTTAGAAAGCCTTCCATCATTTTGGTGGGAGGCTTTTGTGGAAAATAGAGAATGGTAGATTAAATTCTGACAAAGTTTGAAGGGGATAACTGTGAAGATAGATATCGTTAAAACGAAAGGGTATTACAATTCATTACCATTAGATATGTTATGTGACTGTGATTATTGTAAGCTGTACTGCTTTAAGTCAAGAAATGAATTTACTGAATTGGCATTATGGTTGGATAAATATGGTGTCGATATCGAAAAACCTTTTGAGGTTATGAGTCTTGAACCGGATGAAAGTGGGATGCTTGATTATATTGGTGTTCAGTATATTGTTTTTGGTACTTTTTCAAATGATGATTCATATTATGTTGGGGATTTTAACATAAAGATTGCACATTCACACCCAAGTACTGGAATTAGGGATGAACATTTTGTTTTAGAAGTAATTCCTATGAATTCTATGAAATTATCCCTTAATGGATAAATTTGGATTTGTGGATTTGAAATTTATGGAGGAAGCAGATTTGTGTTGTGGAATGCAAAAAATGGAACTCTTTCCATTGATAATATGGAAATAAATTATGTTTCTTTTGGATATGGTGATAAGATACTTATTCTACTGCCGGGATTGTCCGATGGTCTGACTACTGTAAAAGGAAAAGCATTGTTGTTGGCAAAATCCTATAGACTGTTTTTTAAGAAATATACGGTTTATATGTTCAGCAGGAAGAATGACCATCCTCCACACCATCATCACCGAAGTGAAAGGCGTCAACAGAGTGTTATATGACTTGACTCCGAAGCCAACCGGGACGATTGAGTGGGAATAGAGTAACAAATATGCTTCTATTACAAAACCGTTGAAAACAGTGGGTTTTAGCGTTTTGCAGGAGTAAAAAACTCCTAAGTGATACTATTTTGATACTAAAAGCAAGAAAAAATAGGTCTGAAAGGGAGTTGTTGAATTTAGATAAATTGTTTAGAAGCCTTTCATCATTTTGGTGGGAGGCTTTTGTGGAAATAGTAGGTGACAACTTAGAATTTTAGGAAAAGTTGGTATGGATTTTAATAATTTGATTCCTGAATTATCAGTTTTTGATATTCTTCAAACCAAAAATTTTTACGAAGAATTAGGATTTAAAATAGAGTACGAACGACAGGAAGAGAAATTTGTTTTTATGTCTTTTCAAGATAGTCAGTTTATGTTTGAACAAATTCATGATGAGGGGTGGAACACAGGGGAATTAATCTATCCTTTAGGAAGAGGAATAAATTTTTCCCTAGCAGTTGATGATATTGAAAACCTATATACATTAGTGAAAAGCAAAAAATTAGAGATCTACAAAAAACTGACCAAAAGTGTATATCTGGTTAACGGAATAGAAGAAATACAGATGGAGTTCTTGATTCAAGATCCCAATGGATACTTATTGAGATTTACAAACTGATAACTCTCAGTTTGTCTAAATCATCGAATAGTGTAAAAACAAAGCACATAGCTTTAAGATTATAAATTTTTTAGCTATGTGCTTTTTCTGTGCTTATTTTATATCCGGTGGAACTTTTGCTCCGATACCGCTTCTATAGAATTTTACATTGCTTTCCTCAAAAAGCACGTAATCTTTTTTCAGGCTGTCAGGATAGTTTGCCTTCCAATCTTGCAAGGCTTCTTTCGTAATTTCGTTATTCTCATATTTTTCTTTCATTTCCTGCCATTTATCAAGCATACCCCGAATTCTAAGGATAGCTTCACTACCGAAATATATACCTGTGATAGTGTACTCAGGATCTTCATCATTCAGGATAA